>CAZWIY010000035.1:0-8283 GCA_964634575.1 uncultured Candidatus Saccharibacteria bacterium
TCTATGCGATGGGGGCGGGTCCGGGGCTCGCCGGGACGGCCCAACTCGTCGCCGTGACTTCGGCCCAACTCTATCAGCACTGGGACAAAGTTTCCGCCGCGTTCGGCGACACGTCCGGCATCGAGAAGGCCCGCGAATCGCTCAAGGGGATGGAGAAATCCATCGCCGACCTGGCGTACACGATCGACACCACGGGCAAAATCTCGTTCAACCCGCTCGCGTCGTATGCCCAGCAAGGCGACGTGGAAAAACTTCGGGCCGATCGCGACAAACTCCGGCTCATGCAGGACTCGGAAGACGCCACGAAGGCGATGCAGAAGGCCCCGACCGAGGAAGAGAGGAAGTCGACCGAGCGATTCCAGGGGCTCGTCTCGCAATTCGAGCAGAAGAACGGACCCGGCGGGATCGAGGGGCTGGCCCGGTCGATGGGCGACCGTGACCTTGCGTCCAAAGGCGTGGCGAGGCTCCTGGGCGAAGGCGACAGGGCCAGGTTCGAGGCGGCCCAAAAACTGCTGGCCGAACGCCAGGCCCAAGGGCAGGACTCGCCGGCCGCCCGCGACACCATCAAGCAATTCACGGAGAAGGCCCGCAAGAACGCCGAGGATGCCGCCCGCAAGCGTCTGTCGGAAGGCTCGCTCACCGGCGTCGGTCGCGAGCGAATCCGCCAGGAACTCGCCAACACGGGCACGCCCGAGGAACAGGAACTCGCCCGGCTCATGATGGGCGGGAAGACGAAGAAGGAGAAGGAAGAGGACGACAAGAAGGCCGAGGAAGCCCGCAAGAAGATCCAGAAGGAAGAGGAAGAACGGCAGAAGCAGTTCCGCCGCGACAACCTGGAACTCGCCAAGCAGTTGATGCCGTCGCTGGAGGAGAACGCCAAGCAGTCTCAGGATCTCATCGACCTCGGCACCGGCGACCGCGACATCGAACGCGACAAGATCGCCCGGAGCCTCGAAGAACGCGGCATGAGGGCGGAAGACGCCGCGTTGGCCGCCCGCGACATCATGGGCGAGCAGGCCCGACGCGACCCGGCCGACCGTGCCCGGGAGCGGGAGCAGAACCTCGCGGCGGCCAAGTCCGAACAGGAGCAGTCTGTCCGCGAGCGGGAGCAGCGGGCTCAGGGGGTCATCGCCAGGGGCGAAGATGCCATCCCGGGGCTCAAGGACCGCGTCCAGGAGCAGGTGGCCGAGGCCGCCGTCGGGGGCGGGACGCTCGCCGACGTGACGGAGCGTATCCGCAGAGAACTTCTCGCGTCCGGGGCCGCCACCACGCAAGAGGAAGCTGCCGACGCCGCGTCCAAACTGGCCAAGGAAGGGCGGAAGTCCGTCGCCGAACAGGTCCGTCAGGCCGCGATGGGCGAGAAGGAGATCACCCAATCGCAGACGATGGCCGCGTCCGACCTGGCACGTCAGGCCCAGTCCGGCGTCAGCAGTGCCAACGACGTGCCCAAGAAGCTCGATCGGCTGGTGGAACTCATGGGTGAGGCCGTGAAGAACGGCCAGAACGTCATGAACGTGAGGATCGACTAATGCCCCCGGTCTCCCCCGCGTCGATCGATTGGGCCGACTGCCCCGTCGACTACGTCATGAGAGTCGATCAGCCGGCGATGCTCACCGGGGACGAATCCGGCTGGCGGTCGGCCTACACGTTCGGCGTCGCGTTGGAAGATCAGGATGCGTTCTGCCTGTTCCTGACCGCCAACGTCGTGGAGATCGACCTCGGCGGCGGATCGTCCGCAACCCGCATCCTCCCCGCCCCGGACCCGTATCGGGCCGAACTCCTCTGCCAGCGAATCGAGTGCCGGGCGGTCGGCGGCTGGACCCCGACCAATCCCGAACCGCTTCGGAACTGGTCGCACGCGGAGGTTCGGGCGGAATTCGGGTCGGTCCCCTACCCCACCGACGGCTCGACGCCGTTCATGACGATCCGCTCCCGGGCGACCCCCGAAGCGACGACGGTGGCAGGGCGGAAGCTCACGTTCCCGGACGGGACGCCGATCTCCGCCGACGCGGCGTACGTCTACCCCGTCGAACAGCATTCCATCACGATCTACAACGCCCCGGACACCCCGGCGGCCGACGCAACTTTGACCGCGACGTATTCGGGCACCGTCAACAACGCCACGTTCCTGAGCATCTATCCGGCCTACACCATCCGGTTCGACGGCATGGACCGCGAAGTCGTCCGCACGACGACGAACGTCATCACCGTCACCAAGACGATCCACCTCAGCTATCGGGCGATCGACTGGCGGAAGGCCCTGAAGTCGGACGGGACGTGGGACTTCGTGGTCCGGCCCGGCGGCTCGTACCAGTACACGACCGCCAACTACAACGCCCTGGTTCAGTGAGGACGCCATGCGGAAGCGACTCCCCCGGATTCGCTTCGGGGCCAAGAAACTGGATACCGCGTTGGAGGAGTGGGCCGACGCGGATCTACGCCCGGCTGGACGCCAACAGCGGCGGGGCCGCCTACACGTTCACCGAGGTCTACCTGAACGGGTCCGGAACCTGGACCGTCAAGCCGTCGGGCTACACCGGGACCGCCCGCGAGTGGAACGGAAACGCCTCGGTGCCCGTCTCGCCCACGCGATATGTCGTGCTGAGGTGGTTCGGCGAAGTCGACGAGTGGCGATTCCAGTCGGGGGCCTGCTGATGTCGATCCGCTGGCGACTCCCCCGCGTCCGCTTCGGCCCGGTCGACCTCGGGGCCGTCTGGGGCAAAGACCTGATCGGGCTCCTGGACCTCCGGGGCGGCGGCAAGGTCCGCGTCTCGGCCACGCCGTCCGGCCCGCGTCTGGAACTGGACGGCAGCGGCCGACGGTTCGTCAGGCTGTCGGGATCGTCGTCTCCCTATACCGGGACGTTAGTCCGGCCCGTGGCGACGGGGACATGGACCGACGAACCGGACTCGCCCACGTTCACGCCGATCCACGAAGTCTCCGGGTTCGCCAGCCTCAACGGCGAAATCGTGGAAATCTGGCCGGAGCAGGATCGCTGGCTCTGCCAGTATTCCAAGTTCGGCGATTCGGCGTGTGCCCGGATCATCTTCACGGGGCTCTGCGACCGCACCGCGACGGTCACCAAAGACGGCATGGATTACCCGGTCGTCTACAACGGGGCGACCGGGAACTGGAACACGAACCTCCTGCCCAGCGGCACCTACACCTGGAGCGTGCCGGCGTACGGGTTGGGGCGAATCCAGGCCGAAACCGGAACCGTCACGATCACCTGCCCGCAGGCCAACGTGACCGTCAACGTCCCAGTCACCCCGGCGGCAGGCTACGTCGTCACGCCCTTCACATGCTGCCAGTGTGGCGTCATGCCCGAAGTCCTGACCATGAACGTGGTCGGGGCCAGCACGCAGTATCAGGACTGTACGCTCCAGTGGATGACGCCACCGGGCACGATCCCGCCGGAATACGGGTTCGGAACTTCGCCGACGTTCTTCTCCACCACGACGTTCTTCGAGCCTTTCCTTGATCCGGTCAGCGGGACTTACCCCGAATACTACTGGCACTTTTTCTGCATCAACGCCTCAAACACGTTCGTCATCCGGAAAGTCTACCTCCCGGGCACCCCAGCGACGACGGGCGTCAGCCTGGCGTTGTACTCGTGGTCTCCCTCCGGATCTGGCGGCTGTCCGGCCGGCGGCATCGGCCCGCCCCCCGTGCTCTACGAGAACTCGTGTGCCCCGCTCGCACTCCTCTCGGGGAGCCCGTGTGCCGGGTGCGAAAACGTTTGCGTGCAGATCGAAGAATGACCTGTAACATCCACAACCCCCGGCTCGACAAGCCATGCCCGTGGTGTGCGTGGGCCGCGTCCAACGACCAGACGTTGATCGACGCCGCGTCCCGCCGTGCCGCCCGCATCGCCGACCCCGAGTACGCCACGAAGTCCGGCAACCTCCAGATCACGCCGGGCGGGAGCGGATTCGCGTGGCTGGCCACGGCGAAGGAATGCCCGTCCCGCGTCCGGGTCGGGTGCGGCTGTAGCGGCGTGTGGCAGTGCCGCGTCCGCGAGATGGCGGCCGTATCCCTGGAAGACTGCCGGGTCTGCATCGCCACCCGAGACACCGCGTAAGGGGTGTGCGGGAGGACTCCGCATGGCCAGACGAGACGCCCCCGAAGACCCCACGCTCGAAGACCTGTACGAGACGGTCGGCGTCCTGATCCCCGTCGTGAGCGAGGGGACGCCGGTGGACCCGTTCGACGGGCTCCCCGCCTCCGTCAGGTCGCTGCGTGACAGCGTGCTCCGGCTCGTCCTGGAGCGGATCGGACGCATGGCCACGTCCGACGTGATCGACCAGAGGTACGGCGTGGAACGCAAGCCATGAGCGATCTCAGGGCCGTCATCGCGGCCGAATTCGAGCGAACCGGAAGCATCCGGGCCGCCGCACGGGCCGCCGGGGTCGGCTTCGACCGGGCCAAGCGGCTCCTCCGCAAAGTCGGCGTCCTGTCGGCTCCCGTCGCCGGGGGTTCCGTCGGAGGCTCCGGCAACGAGTCGTCCATCACGCTCGAATCGCCCCGGCTGATCCGGACCCTGGAAGACGCCGTCGCGTTCGCCGAGGTCGACACCAAAATCTGGCGGGTCAAGTCGTGGGAATGCACGGCCTGGCAAGTCGGTATGAAGTTGCGGGAGTTCCACGACGCCAAGATCACCGCCGAGAAGCCCGTCACGAGGCCGCTTTGGCGTGTCTCGCTGAAGTTGGAGCGGATCGTACCGTCCCACGTCGGTAACGCCCTGGAGGGGCTTGTAGAGCGTTCCAGGGGCGGCCCGCAAATCCCCTTCCCGCCGACCACGGCCGACGACGGGCATCTGGGCGTGATGGATCTGGTCGACGTGCATTTCGGCAAGCTCGCGTGGGCGGCCGAGACGGGGCAGAACTACGACCTCGAGATCGCGGAGTGGGTCTATCGCAACGCCGTCGCGGACATCCTCGACCGGGCCGACGCCTATCCGGTCGACGAGTTCCTGATGCCGATCGGGTCGGACTTCCTGCACGTCGACAACCTGACCAATTCGACGACGGCCGGAACCCCTCAAGACGTGGACGGGCGGCTCGCCAAGATCCTGGAAGTCGCGTTGGCGTCCGTCGCGTGGGCGGTCGAGATGATGGCGTCGCGGGCTCCCGTGTGGGTCTCCTACGTCCCAGGCAACCATGACCGGCTCATGTCGCTCTGCCTGGCCATGATGATCCGGGAGCGGTTCCGCGACTGCGGCGGCATCCACGTCGACTGCTCACCGTCGCCCCGGAAATACCACCGCTACGGCAAGATCCTGATCGGTATGACCCACGGCAACGAAGAGAAGCACGCCGAGTTGCCGCTCATCATGGCGACGGAGCGGCCGGCGGAGTGGGCCGAGTCCTCCGTCAGGGAGTGGCACGTCGGACACCACCACAAGCCGAAACGGGTCTCCCATCTGGCCCTTGACACCTACGGAGGGGTTCCCGTCCGGACCCTGAACAGCCTCAGTGCGGTCGACGCCTGGCATTACCGCAAGGGGTTCGTCGGGACCAACCGGGCGGCGGAAGCCTATTTCTACAGCCGAGACCATCTGGTCGGCTGGCTCAACTCCCCCGTGCGAGACAACCCGTGAAACTGGCCATCGTCGGCCCCGGCCGCTGCGGCAAGGACACCGCCGCCGAGTTCTTCGCCGACCGCACATTGCTCCGCTACTGGGGCTCGTGTTCGCAAGTCATCCTCCCCGAGGCCGCCAGACGGCTCGGCGTCCCGGAAGAACGGGCGTGGGCCGAACGCCATGACAGACGCGAGTTCTGGCGGGCTCTCGGCGACGAGATGCGGAAGGACGACCCGGCCGCACTCGCCCGCGTCACGCTGGAACGCGGCGACCTCTGCGTCGGGGTCCGGTCCCACGTCGAGATGCGGGCGGTCATCGATCAGGGGCTCGTGGATCTGGTCGTCTGGATTCACCGGCCGGGAATCCCCAACGACCCGACCCTCGAATTCGGGAGGGGACTGGCCGACGTGTTCGTCGAGAACGACGGGACGCTCGCGGACTTTCGCCGCAAACTGAAGAAGTTCGCGGCGACGCTCGGCGTCCTCAACGTCGCCCCGGTGCGTTCCGAGTCGCGAGTCCTGTACGTCTCGGGTCCGATGTCCGGGAGGTCGGGCTACAACTTCGCGGACTTCGACCGAACCGCCATGCGGCTCCGGGCGGCCGGCTATCGCGTGCTCAACCCGGCGGACTTCGGGGCCGACCCGCGTCACACCTGGGGGGACTGCCTGGCACGCGACCTGTTCATCCTGGGGCAAGCCACCGGCGTCGCGACGCTGGACGGATGGGGCGAGTCAAGGGGGGCAAGTTTGGAGGTCGAGTTCGCCGTGAAGGCGGGGATTCCCGTGCGTCCGGCGGCCGACTGGCTGGCGACGCCTGAGCCCCCCCTCGATTTGTGATACAGTCTCTTGGAGGAGTCTTGACGAGAACCCTGGTTTTCGCGCTAGAAGTGATGCGCGGAGGTCGGGCGGCCCGTGGGTGGGCCGGGGTCAAGGTTCGCCGAGTCGACGACGGGATCAAGCGGTCAAAACTGGCCTGTCCTGAACCCCGACACGCCCATCTCCAGGGGCCTCTGTCGGGCTGGGTTGCCCTGGTAAGTTCCCCAGCCGCCCCGAAGTCGACGCCGCACCGGGCCATACTGCCCGGGTGTCTCCGAAGGTCCGACGCCGTTTTCCGATGGACGGCGGGATAATCAGCGATCAGGCGACGCATTTAAGCCGGGCAACGTCTCACCTTGACGACCCGGGGGCCATGAGGGGGCGACCCCTTCGTCCGTCGTTCGCTGGGCTTTGGCGGCTTGAGGCGAATCCCAGGGGTGGAGCAATCCGCCCGACCCGAGAGACGGGGGCCAGCGAAAACCGCTGCTCTGCCCCTCACCCCAGCGGGCCACTCTCATGGCCCGTAAAAGGCATCGGTATGGACTGCGCTGGGATTCTGATCCGAACTGAGCTATGCTTGCACTTATAAAGGCACCGCAACCACCGAGGAGCGTGATGAAAATTCCCCGACCCCTGATGGTGTGGACTTCGGAGATCGGCACGGACGACGGCGGGACGTTGACGGCGATCAATCGCGTCTGGCGGGAGGCGGACGCGGCGAGGTGCGAGTTGTGCCCGCAGTGCGTCCGCGTCCCGATCCTGCCGCCCCTGTCGGCCTGCACGGTGGCTGTCAACGTGGCGGTCAACCCGGACTCAGCGGCGGGCTTTTCGCTTCGGGGCTGAGTTGACGACGGGGACTCTGGCCGGATGCGGGGGCTTGACCTCCGCCTCCGGCTCCTCCAGGTGTTTCTCAAGCAGCCTCACCGCCTCCGACACGATCTGTTCCCGATCCTCCCTGCCCTGCTCCAAAAACCAGAGCACGATCCCGTCCAGCAGCGGCCCCGGCTTGAGCTTGCGGCCGAGCAGTTTGCGGCCCTGGCAGAGCCCGGTGGCCGTCGACTCCCATTCGTTCACCAGTTCTTCGGTCGAGTACGCCTGGATTCTGAAGTCCGGGCTGAGTTTGCGAGACATTGTGGACTCCCTGTCGTTTTGTCGGCATCGCTGATTGTACCATTTCCGATCGGGCGAATTCACGCAATCCGCAAGAAGCGTGATGTTTACGGCGCTTAAGCCAGAAACCTAGTCATTCGGTCTTGACCGCAATTCGGAGATCCGCTAAAGTCGGGCCGTGGTCTGGACGACGCGGCCTACAGCGGAGATCCCCGATGCGGACTCAGTTCCCGGAGATATGGGCGGCACTCGCAGCGCCATTCGCCACCGTCAAGGAACGCACGGGCGGCGGCGGCCTGAAGCTTCAGTACATCACGGCACGGCAGGCCATGAATCGGCTTGACTCCGTGCTCGGCCCCGAGAACTGGGAGGATTCCTACGCCGAGACCAAGGACGGTCTTTGCTGTAGCATCACGATCACCCTCCCGGACGGACGCAGGGTTACAAAGTCCGACGGGGGCGGCTTTGCCGACATGAAAGAGGACGACGACACGGAGAAATCGGGTTACTCCAGCAGTTTCAAGAGGGCCGCCGTCAAGTTCGGCGTCGGAAGGTATCTGTATCAGGACGGCCTGCCCGATTTCGTCGACTGCCTGTTGCGTGGAGAGCGGCCGATCCTGCATTTCGTCAGGGAGGCCGCGGCGTACGCGGGCGTCACCTTCGATGACCTGAAGGATTCCGTCTGCCGCCAGATGAAGGCCGACAAGGTGCCCGTCTCCGGCCTGTTTCTGGTCGACTTCCCGCCGAACGACAGCCCCGGATTCCGGAAGATGATCG
>CAZWIY010000035.1:8293-8799 GCA_964634575.1 uncultured Candidatus Saccharibacteria bacterium
CCGAGAACGAGGCCGAGTCTGCCGCCGGGGTGAAATGACGTGACCACGGGACGACTCTCTCTAAGCGTTCAGTCATGCCACCTCTGGGGGACTGACGTGAACGCCGAAGATGTCTCGCTCGCCCGCACGTTCGCCGAACTCTACCGTTCGCTGGGCTATCAGCCCTTGCCGTCCAACTGCGATCCCGCCGGGAAGAAGAAGCCGTTGTGCAAGTTCAAGCACTTGTGGGCGGAGTGGGCGGACAGCGACCTGTTCGCCCAGTTCCCGACCACGAACCTTCAGGTGATGGCCGGTCGTCACTGGGGGCTGGCCGTGCTGGACTTCGACGGCCCCGAGTCCGTGGCCTACGCGGCGAAGGAATGGCCGAAGCTGCCCCGGACGTGGACGGTGGCCAGCGGCGGGGGCGGGGTCCATCACTGGTTCAGCATCGATCGGCGGGGTCCGGAGCGGCGGAAGTGTTTCTTGTGGAAGGGCGACGGCGAGCATCAGGGGATCGAGTTGCTTTG
>CAZWIY010000036.1:0-427 GCA_964634575.1 uncultured Candidatus Saccharibacteria bacterium
CGAATTCGGTTTCAAGCATGCAAGCGTCGCTGAAAAAGTGGGCAAGAGTCGCGTGTATGTCTCCAACACAATCCGACTTTTGGGTTTACCGCAGGAAATACAGCAGCTCATCATCGACGGAAAACTTACCGAAGGACATACGCGCCCCATTCTTATGCTCGGCGACAAGCCGGAAGAGCAACAAGTGCTCGTCAAAGAAATATTGCTTAAAAAACTGACCGTACGCGAGGCCGAAGCGATCGCCCGCAGGATCGCGCAGGAAAAAGTACGACGTGAGAAATACAAAATAGATCCGGGTATCATCGAACTCGAACGTAAACTGATGGATCAGCTTGGCACGCGGGTGCACATCGAACCGAAAGAAAACGGCGGGCGACTCATCATCAGTTTCTTTTCGGCGGAAGACCTCGAAGGATTGTTGCAATAC
>CAZWIY010000036.1:437-8460 GCA_964634575.1 uncultured Candidatus Saccharibacteria bacterium
CCCCAAACAGAAGCGTCTCCCACCATCGCACAAGAAGGAGCTGAAAATGAAGAGGAAGCGGAGCCTGAACTTTTGGATGATCGTTCAGCACAAGAGCGTGAAGAAGCCGAGGAAGCACTGTACTCGATCAAAAACTTTTCTATTTAGTTTTCGTATCCTGTTGTTTTTGGCGTTGCAGCACACTGTGAATGTGTTTGCGTGCCATCGAGGTCTTTGCGTGTTCGAGCCATTTTGCCGTCGGATGGCTCGAAGATTTGGTATCGATCTCGACTATGTCCCCATTTTTTAAATGACTGTCGAGGGCAACCAGTTTGCCGTTGACTTTGGCGCCGGACATATGATTGCCGATGTCCGAATGTACCGCATACGCAAAGTCGATCGGACTTGAATTGACCGGCAGGTCGATGACATCGCCCCGCGGCGTAAAAACGAAGATGCGGTGACTGAAGAAATCGCTCTTGAGTTGTTCGAGAAACTCATGCGATACATCATCGCCTTCTTCGACGTGCGCCAAGTCTTCGATCCAGCCGGGTATCTCTTCGCTGCTCGGTTCGTCATGAGTGGAGAGCGGTTGCGTCGAACGTAATCGCAACAGTGATGGGATGAGTTGGCGGATCCACAGCAAGTTAGTTTTTTGCTGGGCCTTGTCTTTTTTCGCACCGACCACTTTGTAAATGAGGTGCGATGCTATCCCGAACTCCGCTTCGCGATGCATCTCTTCGGTGCGTATCTGTATCTCGACGACACCCGTATCGCCACTAAAAACCGTCGTGTGGAGCGAACGATAGCCGTTAGGTTTTTGAAATGCGATGTAATCTTTGATCTTTCCCGGAAGCGGATGCCACAGCGAATGCACCAGTCCCAATGCCTGATAACAGTCTTCAATGGTGGGGACGATGACGCGAATCGCCAAAATATCGTGAATGCTCTCGATGTCCATGTTTTTCCGCTGGAGCTTGCGCCATAGCGAATAAATGCCTTTCACGCGGAACTCGGTCCTGAAGCTGCGCACGTTGTGTTCGGCAAGCTCGCGTTTGAGCGTATTGACGATCTTTTCAAGATTTTTCCGCTGCGCTTCTTTACGTTGCTTGAAGATATGTTTCGTCTCTTCGTATTGTTCCGGGTAGACGTACGGGAAAGCCAGGTCTTCAAGGTCGCGTTTGAGCGTACTGATGCCGAGCCGATCGGCCAGAGGAGCGTAGATCTCGAGTGTTTCCGAAGCGATGCGGTGTTGTTTTTCTTTGGGTACGTACGATAACGTCTGCATATTGTGCAGACGATCGAGCAATTTGATGATAAGGACGCGAATATCCTGTGAGGTGGCCACGAACAGACGTCGCAATGATTCAGCGTGCCGCTCGCCGCCACGGTATTTGATCGTACCGAGTTTGGTGACGCCCTGCACTAAAAAAAGCACCTCGTCGCCGAATTCGTTTTTTATCGTCTCGGGCGTGACGCCGACGTCTTCTATCGAGTCGTGCAGAAGTCCTGCCGCAACCGTTTTTGCGTCCATCCCAAATTCTGCGAGCGAATGCGCCGTCGCATAGAGGTGGTTAAAATACGGTTCGCCCGACATGCGGGCGTGGTCTTTGTGTGCTTCGAGAGCGAAACGGTATGCTTTTTCGACGAGCGCTTTATCCGCCTCGTTTGGATGTTCGAGCAGCTCAAGCAGTTCTTGAAGGTCGTTGGCAGCCATCTACCCATCATAGCCCTTTTTTCGGAAAGGGCAAAAATTATTTCGTATTCGCTTTCTTTGCGAAGCGCCTCGTCTTCTTCTCTTCCGCGAGGATCTCAAGCGCGCGAGGCAGCGTGATGTCGTAGACCGAGTCGGTCTTCAGCGACCGAAAATCGCCGTCGTGGACGATGTAGGGCCCGAAGCGTCCGACGTTTGCCATGATCTCTTTGCCGGACTCCGGATGCGTGCCGAGGACGCGGGGGAGCGAGAGGTATTTGAGCGCATCTTCCATAGTGACGGCGTTCATGTCTTTTTCTTTCGGGATGCTTGCGCGCTTCGGCTTCGGGTTGCTTTTCGTTTTTTCTCCGATCTGCACATAAGGCCCGAAGCGTCCGTCGAGTACGAAGATCGGCTCCCCCGTCTCCGGATGCTCGCCTATCGGTTTGTTGGGTTCGAGTACGTTGCCTTCGATCGTGCGCGCACCGACGCAGTCGGGGAAACGTGAACAACTCATAAATTTGCCGCCGCGCGAGAGCTTGATCACCATAGATGCGCCACAAATGGGGCACAACATATCTTTCGGCGCATCGCCGAGATTGGTGAGCTTCTCTATTTTTTCTTTCGATTTCACGTCTTTGAGAAAGCCGGTATAAAAATCGCGGAGCGTTTTTTCATATTCACGTGTGCCGCTTGCGATATCATCGAGTTCGTCTTCCATCTCTGCGGTAAACGAATCGCTGATATAATTTGCGAAGTTTTGTTCGAGGAAAGAACTTACGACGTCGCCCGTATCGGTGGGGAAGAGCGTCTTGCCTTCTTTGGTGACGTAGCCGCGGTCGCCGATCGTTTTCATAATGGAAGCGTACGTCGAAGGGCGTCCGATGCCGCGTTTTTCAAGTTCTTTGACGAGACCCGCTTCGGTATAACGGTTTGGCGGCTGCGTTTGCTTTTCTTCCATATGCATTTCTTTGAGGGTCAGCACCTCTCCCGCTTTGACTTGAGGAAGCTCGACGTCTTCGCCGCGCGCCGCGGGGTCGGCCTTGAGCCACCCGTCAAAGATCACGCGCGAGCCGTTGACCGCAAAGTCCGGGATCTCGCCGTGGTGCACTTCGGTCGTGAGTTTGGTCTTGAGCACTTTCGCGTCGGCCATCTGCGAAGCGACCGCACGCGTCCAGATAAGCTTGTACAATTTTTTCTGGTCATCGGTCGTGCCGGCATTTTCTTTCTCGACGTGTGAAGGCCGGATCGCCTCATGCGCTTCCTGCGCGTTTTTCGATTTCGTTTTAAATTGTTTCGTATCGTTGTATTCTTTCCCGAATTTTTTCGTCACGATGGCGGCAATACTTCCCAGCGCTTGCGCGGAAAGGGTCGTGCTATCGGTGCGCATGTAGGTGATGTGGCCCGCTTCGTAGAGACGCTGGGCGGTCATCATGGTACGTGCCGGCGAAAAACCCAGCCGCGTCGAAGCGACTTGCTGCAACGTCGAGGTGGTAAACGGCGGACGTGCCGAGCGTTTTTGCTCCTGTTCTTTGACGTCTTTGACGATCCATGGACCTTGCTGCCCAAGCTCCATGATGCGGTCGGCCTCTTCTTTTTTGCGCGGCTCTTCGATGCAGGTCAACGTCAGCGCATCATGGTGAGCGGTGAGCACGTCGGCGGTGATGACGAAATAATCTTCAGGCACGAAGGCGCGTATCTCGCGTTCGCGTTCCATGAGGATCCGCAACGCGGGCGACTGGACGCGCCCCGCGGAAAGGCCGTAGCGTACTTTTTTCCAAATGAGTCCCGAGAGATCGTAGCCGACGAGACGGTCGAGTACGCGCCGCGCTTCCTGTGCGCGACGCAGGTCGGTGTCGATCGTGCGCGGGTGCGCCATCGCTTCCTGCACGGCCTCTTTGGTGATCTCGTGAAATGCGACGCGTTTCGTTTTGGCTGTATCGAGTTTAAGCGCCTGAGCGACGTGCCATGCGATGGCTTCACCTTCGCGATCGGGGTCGGTCGCGAGTATCACTTCGTCGGCTTTTTTCGCGAGAGGTGTAAGTTCGCCAAGCACCTTTTCCTTGCCTTTGGCCACTTCATAGTGCGGCACGAAACCGCCTTCGATGTCGATAGCATTTTTGTTGCTCTTGGGCAGATCGCGTACGTGGCCGATCGACGCGCGTACGGTGTAGTCTTTTCCCAGATATTTTTCAATTGTTTTTGCCTTTGCAGGCGATTCGACGATAACGAGTTTCATATATAAGGTGTATTTTGGCACGATACCGTGCGATGCACAAATAGCACATCTACAAAATATATGCAAATCAAATCATTGCGTGTATCTCACCAAGGGTTTCTTTAATAAGCCCTTTGAGTTCCATCATCATCAGAAGCGATTGTGCTTGGGAGATTGGCATATCGAGCGCGTGGATGAGATCATTGCGTGAGAGAGGCGTTGCGACCAGTGCGAGTATTTTTTGCTCTGGAGCAGAAAGCAGCGCAACATCCGTTTTTGCTTCTTCTTTTTTCATGCCAAAGACGTCGAGGATGTCTGCACTGTCACGGATCGGCGTTGCGCCGTTGCGGATCAAAAGATGCGGGCCGTACGAATTGGCAGAAAAAATGGAGCCGGGCACAGCAAGTACCTCGCGGTTGTATTCGGTCGCAAGGCGTGCGGTGATGAGCGTGCCGGAGCGCTCGGACGCTTCGATGACCAGGACCGCATGTGCAAATCCGGCCATGATGCGGTTTCTGCGCGGAAACATCCACTGCTGCGATTTTTCATGTGGTGCGTATTCGGAAATAAGCGCACCGCCCCGCGTGACGATCGTCTCGGCAAATGCACGATTTTGCGCCGGATAAAGCACGCGTTCATCGAGCCCCGAGCCGGGAAAGGCGATGGTGGTAAGTCCCGCATCAAGCGCTGCTTTGTGTGCAATCGTGTCGATACCGATCGCCAATCCTGAGACGATGACAATGGGAAAACCGGCAAGACCCTTAATGAGACTCGTACAGACTTCTTTGCCGTATGCCGATGCGTTGCGCGAACCGACGACAGCAAGAAACGTGTTTCCGTGCGACGGCAACGTACCGCGCAAGTAAAGCCCTTTAGGTGGACCGGGAATCTCCAAGAGCCTTTGAGGAAAATCACCAGGTGACAGTTGAGTTATGGGGTATGTCCGTGTATCATGCATGGTATGCTCGACATCAAATTTATACGCGACAACAAAGACATCGTCAAAGAGGCGATCAAAAACAAGAAGACCGAAGAGGTGGATCTTGATTATCTCATCGGGTTGTATGACAAATGGCGGGACGTGCGTCAAAAGATAGACGAAGGCAATGCTGCGAAAAATAAAGCTGCACAAGAGCGTGACATAGAAGCAGGGAAGCGTTTAAAGGAAGAAGTGCAGGCGCTGCAAGATCAGCTCGAGCCACTTGAAAAAGAATTCGTTGGTCTTATGAGTAAGATCCCGAATGTACCTTCGGCAGACACGCCGATTGGCCCTGATGAAAGTGGAAATGTCGTTGTGCGCAAAGAAGGCGAACCAACGAAATTTTCTTTTGAACCGAAAGCGCATTGGGACCTTGGGAAAGATCTCGATCTTATCGACAGCGAGCGCGCAGCACAAGTTTCAGGTGCACGGTTTACGTATTTGAAAGGGGATCTGGCTTTAATGCAATACGCGCTATTTCATTTTGTGACGAGCGTGCTTACGAACCGCGAGACACTCGCCAGTATCGCAAGTGACATTGGTCTTGATGTTGATCCAAAACCATTTATACCAGTGATACCGCCGGTCATGATGAAGTCCGCCGTCATGAATCGCATGGCACGCCTGCAGCCTATTGATGAACGATACTATTTTGAAAAAGACGACCTGGTGTTTATCGGAAGCGCGGAGCATACACTCGGGCCGTTGCATATGGACGATCTTGTCGATGAGAAAAAGTTGCCCTTGCGTTATTTTGCATACACGCCCGCATTTCGACGTGAGGCTGGTTCATATGGAAAAGATACCAAAGGCATATTACGCTTACATCAATTCGATAAGATCGAAATGGAAACATTCGTGATGCCGGAACAGTCATACAAAGAACAGGATTTTCTCGTGGCCATTCAGGAACACTTAGTGCGCTCTCTAAAGCTCCCCTATCAAGTCATACTTATTTGTACTGGTGACATGGGAGCACCTGATCATCGTCAAATGGACATTGAGACATGGATGCCTGGGCAAAATAAATACCGCGAGACACACACTTCTGACCTCATTGGCAGTTATCAACCACGGCGTCTCAACGCCAAAGTACGGCGTGAAAATAGCAAGTCAGAATACATGCACATGAATGATGCAACGGCTCTTGCCATGGGAAGGATCTTGATTGCAATTATGGAAAATTACCAACAAGCCGATGGTTCGATCAAAGTTCCCGACGTGCTGGTGCCGTACATGGGAAAAGAAATGATCACGAAAAACGATCATGGCACTTCTGCCTAGAAAGTTTCGTACGCGACATATACGCAGGCGCTACCGCCGCCTGTTGTATCGACGTGCAATGCTGTTGGGTGGTGCCGTGTGCGTAGGTATCATGCTGCTTATCGGCATCACCTATGCGCCGTTTTTGCAGGTCAGGACGGTACAGGTGACCGGTGCGCGGCCGGACGATCACGCTCGGGTGGCGGATATTGCCGATGAGATACTGCGCACATCGTACGGTTACATCATTCCGAAACGATTCATCGCATGGTATCCCAAACAAGCGATCGCGGCGGCAGTTGCCGATGCGTTTCCGGCGTTTTCCGGCGTGCATCCGCACCTCAATCCATTTTCCGGCCTGACGATCGCCGTCGAGGAACGAACACCGGCAGCGTTATGGTGCGGCGATATCGTCCCCAACGACGCATATACGCCCGGGGTTTGTTATTACATGGATGAAGCCGGTTTTATTTATGAACGAGCGCCGTCTCCGCCCCCGTCGGTGTATGTGTGGCTGTATGGCGCACTCGATCAATCCGATCCTATCAAAGCGACATTCCTCAATAAAGATACGCTTGCGACCTTTACGAGATTGGAGCAGTCGCTCAAAGACGCGGGAGTGCCGGTGCGGGCGATCTTGGTCAACGACGAGCAGGATGCCGAGTTGTACCTTGAGCAAGGCCAGCGAATCCTCGTCGCGTATGCCGACGATCCCGATGATCTGAGCTCTCGACTCATCGCCGTGCTCAATGCGGATGCGCTCAAAAACATCGACCTGCATATGCTCGATTACATCGACCTGCGGTTTGGCAACAAAGTGTATTATAAAGTGAAAGGACAATAGGCTGTGTAAAGCGGGTTTTTCGATGAAGCCATTTGCCCGTATAATGAATCCATGATAACGCTTATCGGCGCATACGTATCGTGGCATTACTCGCAGGCATTGCGTGATCTTTCGCGCAATATCGCCAATATCATTTGGTTTTTATATCATTTTTTTTCAATACCGATTTTGCTCGCCACTTTTTTCTCACCCTTTCAACGACTCGATGAATCCTACGGCAAAGGTCTTGACCTTGAACGGTTTGCAAGCGTGTTTGTCGTCAATACGCTTATGCGTATTGTAGGTATGGTGGCACGAACCGCCTTCATCGCCGCAGGTGTCGTGAGCATCGCTATCGCGGCGGTAGGCGGTGCGGTCATTTTTGCCATGTGGGTTGCCGCGCCGCTGTGCATCGTCCTGCTGGTCGGCAGCGGTCTTACCTTTTTAGCTATCTGATATGCCGTACGACGTACTGAAAAAACTCGCATACGGCTTCTTTGGCCCGATACTCACGCTCGAAGACGTGATGGATCACGATCGCCGGCGTCGCATCGAAGGCATGCTCACGGTGGTCCTGCTGTGCCTCATGATGCTCGCGCTCATCACGTACGCGATCGGCAGTTCAAACGTCGGGCGCTTACTGCCAAGTGTCAGCGGTTTGGACATCATCGCGCACAAGGTGTACGGTTTGTTCCTTATCGTTTTTGCCGCGCGATTTATCTTTACCGCACTCGAAGCCTTTCATCGCTCGTATTATTACCGAGGCATGGAATTTATCCTGAAAGAGCCGCTCAATAAAGAGAGTAAGGCGGTGAGTTTCGAAGTCGCATACATCGTGCATCATACGCCGGACGATGACATCACCGGCGGCTTGCTTGCTTCGGCGTTTGGACAGGAAATATTTGTCCGTTGCGGGGTCGACGAGGCAAGTTTCAATACATTCTTTTCTTCACGGGTGCCGACGCTGACCGCGCGTGCATTCGTCGTCGAGCGCGAAGGCGGCGTTACGTTACCCGTATATGCCCGCAGCATCTACAAGCAAGATCAGGCATTGGCGCATTTCTTGAC
>CAZWIY010000037.1:0-5406 GCA_964634575.1 uncultured Candidatus Saccharibacteria bacterium
TATATTTTTCCCACCATGTCGAGACCTGGTTTGAGCGTGTCGTTGCCTTCTTCCCAGTTTGCGGGGCAAACTTGCGCGCCGCCATGTTCGTAGACGAACTTTGCCGCCTTCAGTTTGCGGAGTAATTCTTTCGCATTGCGACCGATGCCGTCTGCATGCACTTCCATGGCCTGCAATATGCCGTCGGGGTCGATGACAAAACTGCCCCGTAGGTCAACGCCTTCTTCTTCGATATAGACCCCGAATGCGCGCGAAAGTTTTTGGGTCGGATCGGCAAGCATGGGAAACGTGATCTTTTTTATAGCGTCCGACGTATCGTGCCATGCTTTGTGCACCCATTTGGTGTCGGTTGAGACGGAAAGGATCTCGGCGCCCGCTTTTTTGAACGTTGCGTAATGGTCTGCAAGGTCTTCAAGTTCGGTAGGGCAGACGAAGGTAAAATCGGCAGGATAGAAAAACAAAATGAGCCACTTGCCTTTATAGTCTGCAAGTGTTATGTCTATGAGCTCGTCATTTTGATAGGCGGTCAAGGTAAAATCGGGAATTGGTTTTCCCACTTTTACTTCCGCGTAATATTCCGGTGAAAAGAAATCGTCTTCGTCGTGCATAATATGATGCTAATGATGCTATTGATATCGTCAGTATACTGCAGAGATGTGGACAAGGCAAACCATGCTACAATAGCGGGCATATGGAAACGATACTGACGTGGCTACTCATCATGACGCAGACGGTCGTGCCGATCGTGCATGCGTTTACGGCATATATCGGCGATGACCTTGCGGCAGTAGTGCGGCATGCGCAGGAAAAGATAGTCGACGTGGTCGATGTGGCGACGTCATCGGTGCCGATGCTGCCGGCTGCAACGAGTGTCGCCGCGGTCGTGCATGAGAAAGCGACGACGTTGGGTCAGGCGACATCGCGCGTGGTCAAGCGGGCGACTTCTGAACCAGCGCCGACAAACGCCATCCTGCCATCGCAAGTATTTGCACGCACCAATCTTGAGCGCTCAAAAGGCGGCGTGCCGCTTTTGGCGCAGGATGCAACACTGACGAGTATCGCGCAGAAAAAAGCGCAAGACATGATCGACCGCGACTACTTTGCGCACGAGTCACCCGACGGTAAGACGATCGGCGATCTCGCGCAAGCGGCCGGGTACGCCTATCTGTCGGTCGGTGAAAATCTGGCATTGGGCGATTTTGCCGATGCGACGAAACTCGTCGATGCCTGGATGAATAGTCCGGGTCATCGGGCCAACATACTCAGTACTGTCTATACGCAGATCGGTATCGCGGTCGTGCGGGGTACGATCAACGGCCACGAGTCTTGGGTCGCCGTGCAAGAGTTCGGTGTGCCGCAGAGTGTGTGTCCGGCACCCGATGCCGCAACGCGTTCTCGGCTTGAAACACTGCAAACTCAGATCAAGACGCTCGATGCGAAACTTGCACAGCAAGATGCGGACATCGACGACTTGTCGCACAACGATTCGAGCCGTGTCGCGTTGGTGGCACAATATAACAACGCGGTCAGTGCTCGCAACGAACTCGCCACGCGATACCGCACCGATGCCCGACAATACAATCAGCAAGTCGAATCGTTCAATAATTGTTTGAGCGCGGCATTGAAAAAATAATACGCATGGAAACCTACGTACCGGAACATGTACAAGAACTCGAGGCGCAAAGCATCTCGTTGTTTCGTCGGGTCTTTAAAAATTATACGGCGCTGCGCATTTCCGAACGCGCGGCAGCACTTTCATTTCTCACGCTCGTCGCTCTGGTACCGCTTTTGGCATTTATGATGGTGGGGATGCAATGGGTATCGGGAACGGGCATTTTTGAAAAACAGATAACGGGGTTCATCACCGACATCATGGGCGATGTCACGCCGCTGCCGCTTGGTGAATTGTTCAACAATGCATCGTCGCTCAAATCGTACTTCTTGACCTCCATCGTCAGCGCCGCGATCGTTTTGTGGAGCGTTACGACGATGTTTCTGACGTTGCGTGCGTCGCTGGCGCGTATTTTCGGACTCGACGACATCGAGGGGACGGTCGTTCGGCGCACGATCAAGGAACGCCTTCTGGCGATCATTTATATGGTCATCCTGTTTTTGCTGCTCTTTATCATCATGATATCTCATGCGTTCATACAAGAAATTTTTGCCGTGACGGGCAAGACGCTTGCGCCCAACATGCCGGGCCTCATCGCGGTCGGCGGTGTCTTGAGCGCGTTCTTGCTCTCGCTCGCATTTTTTTCCGTTGTGTACGGTCTGATTTCTTCGCGTGTGAGCATACGGGACGCACTGTTGGGCGGTCTTATCGCTTCGACGTCGTTTACCTGCGTCAACATTCTCTTCGGTGCGGTATTGGTTTCGAAAACCGTACTCAATTATTACGGTAGCATGGGCGTCTTTGTCGCCTTTGGGCTATACTTGTATTACATCTATATTGCATTTTTCACCGGAGCGCTTGCCGCACGACATCATCGCCACATTGACCGCTGATGTCCACTTTACGCACCAAACGAAACACGTATACTTAATGGTATGGAAGCGGTGGTGAAAGCGGATATCTTTTTTTTCGTTACCACGATTGCAGTCGTGATGTTTACCATATTCGGCATCATCATCGGTGTATATGTGATACGGATCCTGCGCGAGGTCGAGCATATGGCGCGGGTGGCTCGTGAAGAAGTCGATTCGGTAGTGGAAGATATTCAGGAGATCAGCGCCGATGTCAAAGACGGCATCAGTCAGGTACGTGCGAGTTTCTCGCACGGTATCGGGGGCATTATTGCCTTGCTGTATCAAACGGTCATGGGAGCGCGTATGCAACAGCAACATCGTGAAAAAAAGGGCGGGGAGCGTCGCGCTCGCGCAAAGAAACGGGTTGCTGAATAATACGCTTTAGCATCTCGTCATTTAACAGTCGGTAATATTTATATAAACAATATGGCAGCAAAGAAAAATGATTTTAGCAAAGGTCTTGCGACTGGCGTCGGATTGCTCGGGGCGGTAGCGGCAGGGTACTTTCTCTATGGCCCCAAAGGCGCCCAGAATCGCAAAAAAGTGCGCGCATGGACGATCAAAGCCAAGGGTGAAGTGCTCAGCGAATTTGAAAAGATGAAAGATGTGACGGAAGCATCATACGCGCAGGCGATAGAGAAGGTCGCGGCACGTTATAGCAAGCTGAAAGACATCGACCCAGCAGAGGTCGCGTCATTGGTCGGTGAGTTGAAGCGGCATTGGAAGAATATTCAAAAAGATCTGAAGCCTGCGCCGAAAAAGGCGGCGAAAAAAAGTGCAGCAAAAAAGAAATAATCCGCCACTATCGTTGCGATGAAACGGGAACGGCTACAATTTTATTTCTTCATGCTCCTGATCTTTGGGATAGGGGCGGCGATGGTCTGGCTCACCGCACCGTACCTTTTGGCGGTGGGCATGGCTGCGGTATTGGCGGTGCTGTTTTACCCCGTATTTGCAAGAATGAAGCGCTCTATGTGGCCGTCGCTTGCCGCCGCGTTTACTACGATGCTCATATCGGTCATCGTGATCGTACCGTTGGTGGCCATCGGGATGTTATTGCTCAACGAAGCGACCACCCTTTTGAGCGGGAGCGATCAGTCAAGCATAGATCGGATCATGGCGGTGGCATTGCCGCTTCAGGAAAAGATCAATGCGTATCTTCCCGGAGCATACACGCTCGACCTGCAACAAGCCTTCTATGAAGGGGTCAACTGGATGACGCGCAACGTCGCCGGAGTGTTTGCGAGTACGGCCAACTTTCTCCTCATGCTCTTTGTGGGACTTATGGCGTTATACTATTTTCTCAAGGATGGAAATCGATTCGTCAAAACACTGGTGCGCATGAGTCCCCTGGAAGATCGATACGATCATATGGTGCTTGAAAAATTGCAGCGCACGGTCACTTCGGTCGTGAAAGGGACGCTCATCATCGCCCTCTTGCAGGGGGTGCTGACGGGTGTCGGGTTTTCGCTATTTGGGCTTTCAAACCCCGTTTTGTGGGGAAGTGTCGCAGCGATCGGTGCTTTGATCCCGTCTCTGGGCACCGGTATCGTCATTGCGCCTGCCGTGGTGTATTTATTTGTCGTAGGCTCCGTAGGGCCGGCGATCGGTCTGACGGTGTGGGGTTTTGTCGTGATCGGTCTTATCGACAACGTATCGCGCCCGTTTCTCGTGGGGCGTGGTGTCGACATCCATCCGCTGCTTATCCTTCTGTCGGTATTGGGCGGCATCTCGGCGTTAGGGCCAAGCGGGATATTGTTTGGACCCATCATCGCCAGTCTCTTCTTGGTCTTGTGTGATATCTACATCGAGTTCACCACCCGATGGGCGAAAGATTTTGACGGTATTACGTCAGAGAAGTATTGAGACGATAGCCGACGCCTCGCACTGTTTCAAGTATCTCCCGTCCTTTTTTCGGATCGAGTTTTTTACGCAGGTTCTTGATGTGGACATCGACGACGTTGCTGAACGAGTCGAATTCAAAACCCCATAAATGATCCATGATCCGCTCACGATCGATCACTTCATCGGGATGGCGCATGAGGTATTCGAGCAGCGCATATTCTTTTGTGGTCAGTTCCAACATCTTTTTGCGAAACGATACGTTTCTGGTTTTTGTATCGAGTGACAAGGTGCCGACCGAAAGTACGACCGGCAATGTTTCCTTCGGGCGTCGCAGGAGTGCTTTGATGCGTGCAAACAATTCTTCAAACGAAAACGGCTTGGCGAGGTAATCATCGGCGCCGCTGTTGAGGAGCGATACTTTATCTTGTACCAAGTCGCGTGCGGTCAGGATGAGTATGGGCATATCGACGCCATCGTTGCGTACGGATTGGCAAATATCGTGGCCGCTTACTCCCGGCAGCATCAGGTCGAGGATCACCAGGTCGTATTCTTTTCGATACAATGAAATACGTTGACGGGCTTCGTTGCCATCGGCAATCCAGTCGACCGCAAATCCTTCATGCTCGAGCATTTTTTTAACCGCCTGTGCGATCGCCGCTTCATCTTCTACGATAAGGATACGCATATGTATCAGTGTACCACATGTCTTCATGAAGGAGGTATGAACGGTCGTAGAGATCTTTCTTCATTTTTCATTCATTCATCTGCATGTAGTATGCATCTGTTGCCAGCATTGCCTGGCATCATTTTGCGCAACTATGAAAAAAGCAATGCCCAAGACGTTTCGTTCTATGGCGCAGGCAACCGAACATATCAAAGCGCTGAACCGTTTGCATGCGCGTGATGAAGCGATGTTTGCGAGCATCGGTGAAGGCGCTTATGTGATCGATACGCATCGAGTCATTACCCATATCAATCCCTGCGCATGCGACATGCTTGGCGTGACGCGCGAAAAAATGATCGTGCAGGCGATGA
>CAZWIY010000037.1:5416-8422 GCA_964634575.1 uncultured Candidatus Saccharibacteria bacterium
GCGCGGGCCCCAGCGTTCAGCAAGCTCCGTGGCGGAAGCCTCCGTCACGGTGGGAAAGCACTTCTCACGGAGCAGTTGCAGCTCGGCCATAGTCGGTTTCCTCATGTACAGATGCTTCAGGAACGGCCGCTTGAAGAAGCGTTGTCGTCAAAACGTTCTGCTACGTTCTCTTCCACCACGCACCCGTACTATCTCTTCAATGCGAAAACAAAAAAACGTTTTCCCGTCATCATTACCGTTTCTCCCATAATGATCGAAGGCAACAGTATCGGAGCGGTGAGCGTCTTTCGTGACTGTACCACCGAATACGAACTTGATCGTGCTAAAAATGAATTCATCTCGCTCGCGTCGCATCAGTTGCGTACGCCGCTTTCGGTGCTTGTGTTGCATCTTGAACTCCTGGAACGTCATTACCTGTCGGAACTTGCACGTGATGGCGTGGCGGCACATGTCGAAGAAATCAGTAAAGCATCCAAGCGGATGGTCAAGTTGGTCAATACGCTGCTGAACGTTTCCCGTCTCGAATTGGAAACGCTCGATGTCATCTCATTATCGACGCGTGTTCCCAGCATTATCGATGAAAAGATAAAAGAGTTTGAGCCTCTTCTGATCGAACGCGGTCTTTCGGTCAGGACATTCTACGAAACGAACGTGCCGGCAGTCGCCGCAGATGTTCAGTTGTTGCAAATCGTCATCGACAATATTTTTTCTAATGCCGTGAAATACAGCTATCGCGACAGCGAAATAACCGTCGCGGTGCGTGCTCAAGGACAGTATGTCGAATGCAGTATCGGCAATCGAGGATATGGGATACCCGAAGATGCCCGACCGTATGTATTTTCAAAATTATTTCGCGCTTCCAACATACGCGAATTAGGTGAGGAGGGCAGTGGTTTGGGTTTGTATATCGCACAATCCATTGTCAAACGACTACAGGGAGAACTGACGTTTGTATCGAAAGAAAATGATATGACAATATTTTCGATCGTATTGCCGAAGTATCAAGCATAGCTGGTTTCATCTATGATTCATCATGGCAACGCTACGCTGTAAGAACGAGAAGTGGTCGAGTCTCACTTTATTGGATTCAATCACGCGATTATGAACCGTCATGACACGTATGAGTTTGGCGTGGAGCATCTCAAAGAAGAGCTCAACGAAATAGATGCACAGGTGGATGAGTTGCAGGCGTTGCATTCGGCGAATATGCTTGCCGATCAAAATACGACAAGCCTTTACGAAGAAGACGTGCTTGCGCTCAAGGAAGATATAGACGAATTGCGCGATACGCTGGAAGAAGCTTCGTTGTATTACGACGGCAGTCGACCAGAGGAAAAGAACGTGCTGGTGCGGGCAAAGAATGAGCTGCACGACGTGCGTCGAGCATTCCATGATGTGCGTCGCCAATTTTTTTATCAGTTTTAATCTTCCGTCGCGATCGCCCTTCTTTCATGATATGTCCTCATATGCATAAGACAGGTTCCGCATCCGTTGCGCGAACCTGTCTTTTTTATTGGAGGCGTTCCTCGAGGGCTGGGGCCGTTTCGGTTTTTTTGACGGTGAACGTGATCGTTCCCAGGGTCTGACCTCGTTCATTTTGTATGTTGCACTTCCATTTGCCTGGCGTCGGATTGCGCCGGAAACTGTACCCACGGTAGCCGCCGTCGCGCCCGCCCTCTATGGTATAAGAAAAGCGGCTCTGCTGAGTCCAGCGACCTTTCGCTTCGTCGAAATATTGCCAGTCGTGCACGATCGTCGTCGAGAGGCGGGCGGGCGCGAACACCGCGCTGAAGCAATAGACATTTTCCTGTGCCGCCGTATGAAATACGCTTGAGGTATCGCGCCACGGCGTATACCAGGCGCTTTTTTCATATGCAGTCAGATAACCGTTTTCCGGCGTGCGCGTAATGCGGTGATATATACCGACATTACTCAGCGATAGCGGCAAGGGAGGTATAAGATTGAGAAAATAAAATAAGTTGAAGACGAGATAGATGCAGCCGATCGAAACCAATAACATGCGACGATGTGTCATGATAAGCTGCGGCGTCACGCTGCGCAACAACAGCAAAAAGAGCAGGATGAGGCAGAGTGAACTGAAACCGCTTGCAAGAAAAACCATGTCGCCGATCGTGCGCAATATGACCGGCAATAGGAACGTCATATATGAAAAGAGTAAAAAGAAAAAGACGTTGATCTGAAAGAAAAGCTGCTCATACCGACTGCGCATGAATTCGTTGCCGAAGAAAAGCAGCAAAAGCACCAAGAGAAATGGCCAGCTGGCGACCAGCGATGCGCCCCGGGTATAAAAAATGAGAAAGCCGCTCAACAGACTGCCGAATACGAATTGCACCGCTATCGGAAGAACGATCCGATAGCGGTGGATCATCCTCAGCAAGAACATGCGAGGAAGCTGCGTCGTGTCAGTCATTTGAAACAGCATGATGCACGCACCACCCAGAACAATGAGTGCAAGAAAATAAATGTGGTTGTAGAGCAGGTCGATCCGCGTCAGCGTAAGGTTGTCTATGATGAATCCGGCAATAAACGCGATGGTGGAAAGGTGATGCCATATCCATCGGAATGCGGGGCGAGATCCTACATCGCGCCCTACACGATACCGTATGTCTCTTAAAAGAGGCGACATACGTTTAGCATAACAGATTTAGAGATCGTATGAAGCGGGGTCTACGCATTGGGTTGCGACTGTAGCGCAGCGTTCCACGGGCGCAACATGGTGATTGCCACGCCGGTATCGGTCGTAAACGGTCCGCCGTTGCCGGTTGCTACAGCGACTGCGATGAATTTTACATTTGTGCCGACCACTTCGCGGCCATCCCGCCCCGCAGAGCCGCTGACAGTGTTGTTCCCCTCATGCGTGCTGCCGTTCCAACCAAACGATATCCCCGTCGTCTCAATGCCCGACGAATCGTCGATGACCGTTTTCGATGCATCGTACGCAAATACGCTCATACGAAACACGCTTGAAGCCGGCACGTCCATGAT
>CAZWIY010000038.1:0-6066 GCA_964634575.1 uncultured Candidatus Saccharibacteria bacterium
GATGCTGATGCGGATTCCGGCAATGGCGGTGATGCAACGGGTTCCCGCGGCATAGTAGTAGGCGGCGACAGTGGTTCCGCTGATTCGACTGCAGTTGCAGGCAATGGCGGTTCT
Source organism: uncultured Candidatus Saccharibacteria bacterium (assembly GCA_964634575.1). GTDB lineage: Bacteria > Patescibacteriota > Minisyncoccia > Phycocordibacterales > UBA12088 > CAZDRD01. Next base: position 115 of record CAZWIY010000038.1, read on the forward strand.
GCAGTAGCACTTAGTGCAGGTGGTGCAGGTGGTGCAGGTGGCAACGGCGGTGATATTGAGACCGGCGATGCTTCCTCGCTCGTAGCTATCCAGAACGATATCAATTCCAATGACACTGATGTAGAGGTATCAGACGATTGCGGCTGCGATCGCTACAATGAAAAATACGAGAGCGCAGACAGCTATTCTGCTGAAGAAGACTCTTTCTCGCTTGACAAAGAGTCTTCAAGCAGTCAGAGCGAAGATGGCCATCACAGACACGGCAATGGCTCCGAGTCAGAGAACTATGATGCGCTGAGCATGGACAAGGCGCATGCGGCCGCTCAAGAGCATCATTGGGAGAAATATTCCAAGACCTATGTTCCCGTCACAACCACGGTTGTAGCAAATAATAAAAACAATGCACAGGTTGCAAACCTTGTTGCATCTGAGGCAAACACCGGTGCTAACGTTGCCGACGGCAATGATGGCGGTAAAGGTGGTAGCGCAAGCAACAACAACACGTCTGCAGGAAACGGCGGTTCTGCCGATGCTGATGCGGATTCCGGCAATGGCGGTGAGGCATACAGCAGCCTCTTGGCGCGCTTTAGCTTCGGTCATCATGGCAACAAAAGCAACGATGACGACCCTCTAGGCGGCTTTAGCGGAGACGCAACCGCAACTGCAGTCGCAGGCAATGGCGGCGATGCGGGTGCGGCAAGCGAAGGCGGCAAGGGTGGCAATGGCGGTGCGGGTGGCGTGATCATCACGGGCTACTCGGAATCGGCCAATGCGATCATCACGGTCGCGAATCGCAATGTGACGCGCATCAAGCGTTAGTCATATCTGGAAGGGATCTTGCAAAGGATCCCCCTTCCAGTAAGATCTCGATGCAGCAATATCATTGAGGTCTTACAGAGGGTCATGAAGTACATTCGCACATTTACATTACTGGCAATTGCAAGTATGCCTGCCGTCGCGTGGGGGTCGTCGGGTATTACGATCATCAACAACATTGCGGCGCGCAGCAACCATGCGCTTGAGGCAGTCACTGCCGTGGGTGCCGACGGGCAGAGCGTTTCTTCGTCGGTACGGGGCGCAGATGGTGCCGATGGTCAAGATGGTACCGTGATACAAGGTGGCAGTTCGTCGCATGTTGACGTACATACCGAGATCAACGGGAAAACCGTCGAAGATACCCATACGACCGTACGACAAGGAGACGTACCCGCGGTCGAGCATCATGTCTTTGAAGAAGATGGCGTACGCGTTGAAACATACATCAATGCGAAAGCGGGGAGTGCAACATCATCGCGTGCCACAAGCTATGACACAATGAACGTGTCGCAACAAGCTGGTAAGGTAAAAGAAAAAGCGGATATACTGTTTCAGGACACGCGTACGGTCGCGCCTATTACCAATCACATTACAGAAGGGACGGACACACTTGCTACTGCGGGAGCCGCACCCATGGCAGTGCAACAACTACGCCGCATTCTTTCTAATATCTTTACGTATGTTAGCACTATCTTTGCGTACGAATCGCGTCAGCATGTTCTGGCGACTCATGAGTCTTTTGCTCATCAGTTCGATGGTTTCCTTTGGAGGCCCTGCGGCATTGTTTGCCCAGACCGGCACTTCGTCTGATCAGGTTTCCGACACGCTCGCAGGTCAAGAAGGCGCAACCAGTACTGCCACCAGTACGATGACTGCAAGCACCACTTCATCGAGCAGTACTTCAATATATGATGATGGTGCCAGTACCTCAACCCAAAGCATAGGCGACACAGCGACCTCTACCGACAGTGCGTCATCGACTGACGGACTTTCTGCGGTCGTGGTCACCGGCGACGCTTCATCGACTGCAGTGGTTGCAGGCACTGCAAATATCAATACCGCCACGACCGGTACGAGCACTGCTTCAACGACCCTGGAAAACGACAGCAGTCTCACCGCTTCATCGACTGCCACATCGACCGCGCAAACCGGTGCAAATACCGTTGCGGATGCAGACGGCGCGTTGGTGGGAACCGGCAATGCCGATTCGTTTGGCGCCCTCATTTCACTTTTTAACATCGTTATTACCAATTCGGCGGGACAGCTTATTTTCCTGCAAAATCCGCTCGGCGGTGTCGATCTCACCGATCGCTTTACGAATGTATTTGGAAGCAGCACCGTATCGCTCGGCACCAGTACCTGTACGCTTGTCTCGTGCGACAGTCCATACGGCGCACTGCAGGCAGTCACCAAAGGAACGGCCGATGTGATCAATACCCTCATCGTACGATCGACCACGGGTCTCAACAGTACGGAAAGCATGCAGGGGCAGGCCCTTGTCGATACCGGCGACGCACGTGCGTTTGGCAGCATCGTCAATATCGGCAATTTGCAGATTATCGATTCGCGCTACCTTATTATTCTTCTCAATAACATCGGCAACCTCGTGGGCGATGTCGTTTTGCCGACCGCAGACTTCTTTGCGTCACTTGCACGGGGCGTGTCGCTTGCGGGGGATCAATCTGTTGTGACTGACAACACGGCCGACATCACCAACAATGCGCTCTCGACGGCCGATACCGGCAATAACGCAGCGACGGGGACGCAAGAAAGCGATATCGAGACCGGGCAGGCCCGCTCCGGCGTCGACGTGCATAACTTCATCAACCAAAATTCGCTCGGGGGTCGGCCGGTCTGTTTCATCGTGAGCGTCGGCGGTACGTGGGACGGCAAGGTGGTCGGTCTTCCGGACAACTTCTCGCAGGAAAATACGCCATTTGGCAAGATACTGTGCGGTTCGGGCACCGGCAGCAGCACCGCGCTCACCTCGCATCTCAGCGCTTCGACCACCAACTACGCAAAGATCCTCAACAACGCCATTGTCGAAGCGACGACGGGCAGCAACAGTGCTTCGGGTACGATCGCAAAGATCAAGACGGGCGATGCGAATGCGTTCCTGCAGATACTCAATCTTGTCGATCAAAATATCATCGGGACGGACTGGGTCTTTGCGCTGTTTACCATCTCCGGCGATTGGCATGGCGATCTTACCTTTGGCAGCAAAGCGTTCTGGGATGCCATTAATGCGCAGGTTGCAGTACTCGGCGGACAAGGAGGAGGCAATGTGCTGCGTCTCGGCCCTGCAGATATCAGCGTGCAAAAGCAGGTCAGTACGACTGACATTACCGGTTCAAGTACGGTGGGGTATGCGGTCAAGGTATACAATACCGGCGATCCGGTGTATCACGCAAAACTGATCGATACGATTTACGACAGCGATCATAATCCCATCCATCGACAAGTGTGGGACCTCGACACGATCGGCCGGCATGAGGAAGTCGATCTCAGTTATACGGTAGTATTTGGGGCAAGCAGTACGCCCGGGGTCTATACCAATGAAGCGTATCTCGATGGGTACGATCAGAACCCCGACATCGCCCACAATCTTGGTCGACATATTGTCTCGCCCGTTGCGAACGCGACATTGACCATACATGCCGCAACGGTCGTTGCCATGGCAACGACGACGAGTGAAGTGTGTGAACCGTATATCGGGACGTACATCCGATACGGACAAGCGAACAACCCTGCCGACGTGATGCGATTGCAGCAATTCCTCATTGAACACGAACATGCAAGCGGCATACAACTCACCGGCCTCTACGATGCCGCGACCCGTGATGCCGTTAAACGGTTCCAGGAAGAACATGCGGGCGACATTCTTACACCGTGGGGTATCGAGTCGGCAACGGGCTATGTATATTACACGACGCAGCGCATGATCAACGAAGCGTATTGCGCAGGTAAACGAACCTTCGACTATTCGCCTGAACAAGAGCAGGAAATAGAACGATACCGCACGTCCCTTGAAATGCGTCGTCTGCAGGGTGAAGTAGTACCGCAGGAGGAGATCAACAACAGAGTGGGACGCGCCGACACCGGCGACACACGTCTTGCTTCAAACGATGTCAAGGCGGTCGAAGTGACGCCGACCGTTGCCGCAACACCGCAAGAAAACGTATCGCAAACAGCAGCTGTAGCGCAGGCCGTCAGTTCTGCAACAACGAGCATTTTCGGGAAGATTCGCTCGCTGATCGGCTCGATCTTCGGGCGATAACGGTTAGCGCATCTTGAGCCCGCCTTCCGCGCGGATCGTAGCATGGTCGAGGGCAAGGTCGCTCTGTTCGAGTGCGCGGAAATAGCCAGCCATGCCGATCATCACTGCGTTGTCGGTCGTCAACTCAAACGATGGCAAGAACAGTTTCACGTTGGGGAATTGTTCCTGCATCAAGATCTCGAGACGTTTGCGGATCGTCGCATTGGCCGAGACGCCGCCTCCCACGACGAAACTACGCGCCTGATGGAGGGTCAATGCCCGTCGCGTTTTTTCGACGATCACATCGCTGACGGCGTTCTCAAATTCCAAAGCGATGCGACCTTTCTGGTATTCATTCATTTCGGGAAGCGATCGTACGAAATACAGCACGGCGGTTTTAAGGCCCGAAAAAGAGAAATCAAGATCGGGTGACTTGAACATGGGTCGCGGGAATGAAAGAGGAATGGTCGATGCGCCAGGTATAACGCGATATGCGTTGCGCCGCGCTTTCTCTGCAAGTTGGCTCACCTGTACGCCACCGGGGTAGGGCAGGTCAAGCAGGCGTGCGACTTTGTCGAATGCTTCGCCGACGGCGTCGTCGCGCGTCTGACCTATGGTCGTAAAATGCATCCATTCGTTGGCAAGCGCAAACTCGGTATGTCCGCCCGATATCAACAAGCCCAACAAGGGGAGCGGGGCGTGCTTGAGCGTGTAGACATCGTCGCTTGTTTTTTCGGTGAGCGATGCCACGAGGTGACCTTCGAGGTGGTTGCTTGGGATGAGCGGTACTTCCCATGCCAGAGAAAGCGCTTTTGCAAAATTGACGCCGACCCATAGTGCAGGCTCAAGACCGGGTCCTTGTGTCACGACGATCGCATCGACGGGTGGCCGGCTGGTGGATGACGCAAAATCGAGAAAGAGTTCGGCAAGCGTTGTTTCGCGCTCTAAAAGTTTCGATAATTCTTTGAGCAGACTGGGGGACAGCAGCATCTTTTTTTCCACATACATGCCGGCCTGTTTGAGCGCCGCTTCAAGCAAGGGCAGGATATTGCGTGCATGTTCGCGTTTGGCGAGGTTCGGGTACACGCCGCCGTAGGCAGCATGCAGGTGCGCCTGCGAAAAGAGGGCATTGCCGAGTACGACAAACTGCGCGTCGCCAAACTCGCCGGTCGCATCGAGCACGCTCACCGCCGTCTCGTCGCAGCTTGTTTCTATGGAAAGGATCTTCATGTGTTCTATTGTATGCTAAAAAGCATATCGTACAAGATATTCGTCCCCGAGTACTATGTGTCCAGTTTCTTTTTTTGTGCGCGGTAAGGGATTCGAACCCCTGGCCTTCCCCACGTCAAGGGGACGCTCTACCAACTGAGCTAACCGCGCATATTACGTATAGCTACCAACACAGCTAACCGAGCAATTATTTGCAACCTAGACACAATACACTTTTTTTGATTACATTTCAACGTATGCCAGAACGAATACGTTTCAGTGCGCAAGATACCGACAGTCTGTCGCAAGCAGTAAAAAAAGCGGTGACGGTTTTAGAGCAGGGTGGCGTTATTTTGTACTCGACCGACACGGTGTACGGGCTTGGTTGTGATGCGACCAGTGCCGAGGCTATTCAAAAGATCAATCGCATCAAACAGCGTTCAGCATCAAAAGCACAGCTTATACTCGCTTCCGATGTCGCAATGGCAGAAACGTACGGTAGTTTTCATCACATTGCAAAGAAACTGGTAGCGACATTTTGGCCCGGACCACTTACGATACTTGTTCCAAAAACAGAAGTGCTACAAGACGTACTTACTGCAGGAAGTCTTCTTGTGGGGATTCGTGTACCCGATCATGCGGTAACACGTGCCATCATTCGAGAATTGGGA
>CAZWIY010000038.1:6076-7165 GCA_964634575.1 uncultured Candidatus Saccharibacteria bacterium
GTCCGTGTGCCCGATCATGCTTTCTGTGTGGAGGTAACACGAAAGTTTGGGCGACCAATTACATCAACCAGTGCAAATATATCGGGACAGCAGCCAGCGACGACGGTGGATGAAATTTTGAGAGGGCTTGGCGACAATGCTCATGACATCGATTTGGTTATAGAAGAAACCGATCGCGTCATTACCGACCCGACACCTTCAACGCTCGTGAAAGTAGAAGACGATCATATCGTCGTCATGCGCGAAGGCACGATATCGAAAGAGCAGATCGAGGCTGTGTGCAAATAAAGTATTCTTCCTCCGCTACCTTTTTCAAACCTTCAAGCATCATCTTCCAATTTTTAGTAGAGTGTGCGGCAGCTTCCTCATCCCTGTTATTGTCTTGAATGAGTTCGATCTGTCTATCTTCACCGCTTTCCGAACACGTACTGCTTGATAACGGAGAGATTGATAAGAGCACCCCGCACCGTTTCGGCGGACGCATGAATCTATATTTTTGCAGTCGCAACATCTTTTATCTGTGGCCGATCGCCGATGTATCGCATGATCGGGTTCGAGCACTCCCGGGTGTGGAATATCCGGCAATATAAACTCACGAAGCTGACGAAAAGAAGATAGCCGATGGTGGCACCGATCGTATTGAATATCACGTCGTTGATGTCGGCGATGCGGAAGGTAATACCTGCCATGAGTCCCGTTACCAGTTGCACAAGCTCGATGGCGATACTAACGAGCAGTCCAATAATTACCACCTTTCTCATCCGGAGATTCGTGATGAACGGCAGGCCGAAGCCAAACGGCATCATCAAGAGGATATTGAGAAGCGATGTCTTTACATCTTCTGAGGTGAGTGTTGCCAGCGGAATAAGGTTCAAATTTTTTCCGGCCTCTATGCCATTCAGCAGGAGATTTGGATTGAAGTAGCTCTCAAGGATCAAGAATTGATACTGGAATATCGTGTAATTCAGGACATTGTAGAGATAGACGTAGAAGATAGTGAAGAAAAGCAAATAGACGAAGCTCTCATTTTTCTTTAGTCGGAGAGCAAGAACGATGCCGAGCCAGATCAGGACGAAAAGGATATTTTCT
>CAZWIY010000038.1:7179-8137 GCA_964634575.1 uncultured Candidatus Saccharibacteria bacterium
GCTAGCCACGCTTTCTCTGACGGTAGTCGATCGTCGACTGGACGGCCCGGCTTGAACGGTTATCCAGAAGTCTCAATGTGCGGGGGTGGTGTCCCGATATTCGAACCGAAAGCACGGCTTATCTTCGGGAAACTTGATAAAAGTATACAGGAATTTAAGGGCTATGTATAAAGCGTATCCGGAGTGGTTTGGGGTGCCGAAACAAAAAACTCTTGAAAAGAATGCCGTAGATTATTCGGTCAAATAATTCAACTTTCGACTTAAAGATGAAGAATTCTTTTTTATTTCATGTTCCCATATTCTAATCACTTCCCACCCCTGCTTCTTTAGAAGTCTAGTTACTTTCCGATCTCTCAATTCATTATTACTTATTTTTTCTTTCCAAAATATCCTGTTAGAAGCAGGAATCAAGTTACACTTAGAGCATCCGTGCCAAAAGCAACCATCAGTAAATATAGCAATCTTTTGTTTTGTAAATACAAAATCAGGTTTGCCTATAACTGATGAATTTCTTTTCCAACCTGTTATCTTGTTTGCTCTAAATAATTTTATTAATGCCACCTCTGTACTCTTGTTACCATGTCCTTTGATAGCAGACATGTTACGTGACCTTTGCAGAGGTGTGTGAACATCGGACATTGTCTTTTAAGGATTAGACAACTATTTCTTTCGCTTTTTCAATAAAGTCCTCCACTGACAGGATAGTAAGAGAGTGATCTTTGGGGTACTCATCTTGCAGTTTGCGAGGCACTACCAATGTCACACCTGCTTCGTGCATTTCAGTGAGTTGGTTTGATGAAATGCTTGGTTGCAACGTCAGAATGTGTTTATTTTTTACACGCTTACCTTCATTCAACACTTGTCGCCACCGGTCTTTACAGGTGGTCTTTACACCCATCACAATCAGTTTTTCAGTCGGGTACGATATGTCCAAATACGCTTCTTTACTTGGAAAAAC
>CAZWIY010000039.1:0-7995 GCA_964634575.1 uncultured Candidatus Saccharibacteria bacterium
ACTTTGCTCACTATCAAAATTGAGAAAAGAAAATACTTGACAAGTTTTTAGAATAATGTAATGTAACTTCACTATTTTATTATATAAATCAACCTATAAAGACCATGGAGCGGGAACAGATACACGAATATATAAAGCGATACGGAAAACGTCTCATTGTTGGAGCTGCTCTTCTGATCTTACTCGCCGGTTCGGTGGGTACGGTGAGTGCCGGCGAACGGGGTATCAAGACACGTTTCGGCGCGATCGTGGGAGTGGTACCTCAAGGACTTTATTTCAAAATCCCGTTTATCGAGACTGTACACAAAATGGATGTAAAGACGCGGACGGTAAACTACGATAAAAATGGAAATGAAGGAGATGCACAAGATACCTCTCAGCTTTTTGGCGCATCTAAAGATTTGCAAGATGTACAGATTGGAATCGTAGTTAACTACCATATCAATCCCGATAAAGTGGCGGCAATCTTTGCACAATACTCCTCGACGGACAATTATGAGGCAAATGTCATTGAGCCGATCATTCGCGAGGTAGTCAAATCGACCTCTGCTCAATATACTGCCGAAGAGTTGGTAACCAAGCGTGCAGAATATTCCGATAGGGTCAACAATACCCTTGCCGAACGCCTTGTTAGTAAGGACGCCGTACTCGAACGATTTTCTGTAACGAATTTTGAATTTTCAAAAGCATTCGCACAGGCAATCGAGGCAAAGGTAACAGCGGTACAAAATGCTGAGGCTGCGAAAAATAAGCTGGAGCAAGTAAAATTTGAGGCGCAACAAACGGTCGAAGCGGCAAAAGCGACGGCAGAAGCGCAGCGTATTCAATCGGAAGCGCTCCAATCGCAGGGCGGAAAAGATTTCGTGCAACTTAAAGCCGTTGAGAAATGGGACGGTCATCTTCCGCAGCAGATGATTCCCGGAAGTGCCGTACCGTTCTTGAAGTTATAGTGAACACTGGCGTGTAATGTATGAATGACATATACGAGATAAATACTTCAAGGGAAATACGAAGAGGCGTACAGGCCGGTCTTATCTATTTGATAATAATCTTACCGCACCTTCTGCAATCTTTATTGATTGGTGTGAGTGAAAACCAGACACCCCTTTTAATTGTGGGAGTAGTTTTAGCTATTGTGGCTGACATTACATACATCTTGCTGCTTGTTGGGGTACAAGCGCTTGCGAAAGAGTTGCGTGCAGAACGGCTCGTACAAAATCTTCAGGCGGGGATTATTATCACTGCTTTTATGCTCCCGATCAATAGTCTCGGTTCAGTCTTTGGAAATTTTTCAAGAGTTGCCGCAATGTCTAGTCTCGTTGCAAGCCTTATCGTCATGATTCTGTACGGTATTATATCGATTCGTCTAGCTACTGATTTTAAACGACTCGAAGGACAACTGGGAGCTTCAGCACATGTCATCTCTCGATGGCAGAAAATATCGGGATACCTGATGGTCACTGTCTTATTTTCGGTGATCGGTGCGTTACTTTCACTTATTGCGGACTATCATATGTGGCGTTTATTGAAAAATCGTATGAAAATTATTCATGATGAAATAGGAACTAAATAATCATATTATATCGATATGAAATCTGTATATGTAGCAGGGATGATAGGTTTGCTCACGATCATTATATTGGGGATTTTTGTAATAAGTAGTAAGGATCATAATGTACGTTCTGCATTAGGATTATGCAACGTGAATGCGTATACGTTGTATGGCGATCTGGTCACTGCTGGAACAAGATTGCCGGTATCAGATTCTGGAAATGGAGATGCTTCGGCGGCAATGTATACCGTTTCCGATGACCTTGTGTCAGGTATTGATGCAAGTGAAAAGGATCCTAACATCAAGGCGATCGTTCTTGAAGTCGATTCACCGGGTGGCTTGCCCGTAGCTGGTGAGGAAGTTGCAAATGCATTGCGCACTACATCAAAACCGACCGTCGTTCTCATACGCAATGCCGGACTCTCGGCTGCATATTGGGCGGCAACAGGTGGAGATATGATCTTCGCATCTAAGAATTCTGAAGTAGGTAGTATCGGTGTTTTACTCGCCTATATTGATCAGGCAAAGAAAAATGAGAAGGACGGTATAACCTATAACAGTGTGGTATCCGGTAAATTTAAAGATCTTGGCAACCCTAATAAATCCTTGACTACTGAAGAGAGGGCGCTGTTGCAACGGGATGTAAATATTATTCAAGACAATTTCATCCAAGCGGTAAGTACAAATAGAAAATTATCAAAAGACGATGTAGCCATGATAGGAGATGGGTCATCTGTATTAGGGGAAAGGGCATTACGTCTTGGTCTTATAGACAGAATTGGTGATTTTAAAGATGTAGAAAAATATCTCAACGATCAAATCGGTGAGGAAATCAATATATGTTGGAATGCTTATTAAGATGAATTCAAAAAGAGTAAATAATAAAAGTTATGAATAAAAAAGAGGAGGATATAATCGATAAACAACAAGAAACTTTGCCATCGATCGAATATTTTTCATTACACCCCATTCAGCTAGCTCTCTATAGTATCTTTACGCTCGGAGTGTACGATATCTATTGGTTTTACCGTAATTGGTATGCTATTAAAGTGATGAGACATAATGTACATCCGTTCGGCAGAGCATTTTTTACACTTATTTTTTGTTACCAACTTTTTAAGGAGATACTAACATCAGCGAGCGCAAAAGGATACCAAGCTCGTTACTCGGCGAAGCTGCTCGCATTGATGTATATCGTACTTGTTTTAATAGGTAATATATGGAGCAGGCTTACTATTTCTAGTGTGCTTATTGATCTCGCACTTTTTATGTTTACATCCTGTTCTTTCTTGCCTCTCATCGTCATACAAGATGCGATTAATTTTCAGAATTCAAAAATTAAGGAGAATTTTTCACTCTACCATACACACACAAAATGGGAGATCCTCATTCTTATTGGGGGTTTTGTCGTATTTAGCTTAGCTATACTGGGAATGATCTTTAAGTAAAGATTCTTGATCACCACGCTACTATCCAACTCAATCATTCTGTTAAAACAGAACTCCGCTCTACTGTACGAACAAGTACAGAATAGAGCGGAGTGGGATGCAGGGAATGCAGCCTTTAGTCGTCGTTATGGGCTCGCGCGATGAGTACTACCTTATTGTTTTTCAAGCCGTCCAGTGCAGGACGGACCCTTTGTAGTTGCTCGAGAGCCGTTTGAATGTACATCTGTATTAGCTGCGAAAGACCGCCAGTATCTTCAATGCTCATATTGACCCACACACATAACCCAAGGCCGAGTGTATATAACATTGAAGAATCGATCTGAGGGATACACGTGATGTCCCATGTGGCCACAATCTGGAGGTACTTCGTTGGTACGTTATCGAGGGCCGATACCATCCCTTGCAGCTGGCGGACATGCCGTTCATTAAATAACAGATCTTTCCAGACACTGTTGATGAACAACATTGACTGCGCATCGACCGTTTCAAAGCCGATACGAAGTCCTGTGCCCGGGTCAGGGGTGATGCGAATGCATCCCCGGCATCGCCCCGGTACGTTGTGGATCTCGGGAGCGTATCGGAGTTGCCTGAGTATACTATATACACGCCCCTGAAGCGGGGAAAGCGTAATGATCACGGTACTTCCATCCATGGTCTGGGCCTTTCAAATCAAATCTAAAACCTCATCCTAATGAAGACTATTGCAAGTTTTGAAAAAATGTCAACCGCATACCAAATACACTCCGCGAAAGCGGAGTGTATTTTTTAAAGAGAAGTTTGATAGCGATTAATTCTTGATCACCACCGTTGCCTGTGCGGTGTTGTTTACCGCATTGTCGGTTTCGATGCCGGGCAAGACCGTGATCTTGATCGTACCGGTGCTTTCTTTGAGGATCTGGTCAAAGCCCAGGGTAAACTCGATCTTGTCGCCAGCGTTGAGAGATGTCTGAAGCGGTGAGGCGTAACGGAAGTCGTTGTCGCCTTCGATCGGCAGGTTGGCAGTAAATCCCCATGGGCCACTCGGTTGTCCGCCTTTGTTCTCGACGATGAACTTCACGGCGCCGCGCGATGCGGTCGGGATCTGTGTCGTGGAGACAAATTCGTTATTGCCCAATGCTACGCCTGTGCCGACGATCGTTACCGCGAGGTCTGCGGGACCAGTCGTGACGGGTCGGGCAGGGGTCGGCGTGTATACCGGTGTTGCTGCGGGTTTCGTTGCGGCGACGGTCGGTTTGGAAGCGCCTTTGGTGCTGGTTGCAGCGGTTGACGTTGCTTCACCGACGACCGTAAAGAGGGTCGTATCTTTTGCATCTGCAGACGGTTGTCCGTTTGCGTCGACGCCCGCGACGGTCATATAGACGTCAAGATAGCGGCTCTTGGTAGTCGGTACGATCGCGAGCGTGCCGCTTGCCGATGTGACGACAACCGGCGTGTCGCATGTCGCATCGGTCGTTGTGGTTGCCGCGTCGCCTTGAACGGCAAAACTTGCCTTGTCCTTGCATTCATAGCTGATAGCGTAACGACCGGTACTGCCGGGATAATTGATCGACAGTACGACCGGTTCGCCCGAGTTGACGACCGTTTTATCGAGGGTCACTGATAACGCGTCATCTTTCTTGTGTGAGAACAGAGAAGAAAGCGTAACCGCCGCACCTTCATTGCCCATACGTGAAATAAACGCGGGAGCAACACGAAGCGCCTGGACGGCAAGCCATGCGGCTGCGGCCAACAGGGCAATGAGCCCGACGATGGCAAGCGTCTTGACCACCTGTGATGCTGTTTTTTTGCTTTTCTTGTCCTGTTCTTGTTCGACGTTGTTCATAGCACTCATAATTAAGCCCCTAAAGGTAATGTATCATTATTAACATACTTCATAATTTTTGTCAACTTGCTGCCAAACCTGAGTCCCGGAAGACATTTGACAAGAATTAAAATATATGCTATATATGGTACATTACCAATACACTGAAAAGTGCGAGTAGTATGCCATACAACAGAAATAACACAACCATGCCGCTCTTCGTCGGCTTTCAGCAAGAGATAGACCGCATCATTGAAAAAGCGGGGTCGTTTTTCTGCGAAGAAGAAGACGAGACGACTGTCCTTTTGGAACAGGTCGAAGTGGCGGAAGCGGTGATGCCCATGCCTCAGCAGCGCAATGCGTATACCTATACGAAATATCCCGCACTGTTGCACGGTAAATACAGCATCCCAAAGCATTGGGTAAGCGATGAAGAAGTAGCAAACGTGGTAATCATTGAAGATGTGCCACAAAAAAAGAAAAAGAGAAAAGGAAATAGGCATGTTCAGGGAGTGCTGCGGCACGTGTACCAGCAGCTTGCGTTTTAATTGACAGATATATATTTATCTGTTAAAATATCTGCCAGTAGACAATAAGAGAAAAAACTGGCACAGTGGCACCAGAAAACTATGAAACGGCAGCGCAACAACAGAGCAATACTGGAGACCGTGGTCGCACGTACCGTTGCGGTGTTCCTGCTCGTTTCTTTGGCGCTTATCGCAACCGGCGCTGTGCCGGAGGCCCCCAAGACGATGGCCGATGCGCAGGAAGCGACAGCGCTGGCGCAGCAGCCCAGCGTTGAGGAGGTGTCCAATGAATCTCCGACACCGGTGCGGGTCGTGATCGAAGCCATTGGCGTTGATGTCAGCGTTTCGTCGCCTACATCAACCAATGTGGCGGTGCTCGACCAGGCGCTTTTGAAAGGTGCCGTACGATACCCTGGTTCGGGTACGTTGACCGAAAATAAGAACATGCTGATTTTCGGTCACTCGAGCCATTTGCCGGTCGTTCACAACAAAGCATTTCAGGCATTCAATGGCCTTGAAAAATTACAAGCAGGTGACGTGATCAAAGTCGAATCGAGCACCCACGCATACTTTTACCGCGTGAGTTCCGTTCGTTTGGCAGATGCTTCGGAAGTGCTCGTGCAATTTAATACGGGTACCAAAAAGTTGACGCTCTCGACGTGCGACACGTTTGGAGAAAAATCGGAGCGATTCGTCGTGGAAGCGGACTTTGTCGGCAAAGCACCGCTCACTGATACGCCGAGTAAATAATCATTACGAGCATTATTATGAAAACCATTATGAACTACATACACAAGATCGCGATTTCAGCGAAATTCAAGAAAGCCGGTGTGGCAGTTTTGCTCATTGCGGCAGTGCTGGGAACACTGTACGTCGGTGAGGCAACCTTTTCAGGCGACGCACGCGTGCCTTTCGCGGATGCATGGAACTGTGAGTCGATGACGGCAACGCCCGCAACGATCACGCAAGGACAGTCTTCAACGATCGCGTGGAAGTTTTCCGACGACAAAGGCATCACGGTGACGATCGACAAGATCTCCGGCAAAACGTGGAACGGCGTCTCCGGCAGCACCTCGGTGTCTCCGACTGCGACGACCAAATACACAGCGATCGCTCATAAGAGCGGCAGTTCGGCGACCATGAAATGTAGTGTTACGGTGACGGTCAAGCCCGCACCGGCACCCGAAGCGGTCTGTACGTTGACTGCCGACAAAACCACGATCGAGGAAGGTGGCACGAGCAAGCTTTCATGGACCTCTCAAAATGCTGTATCAGGCTCGATGAACCAGGGCATCGGCGATATCACACTCAATGGCTCACGTAATGTGTCACCGACGGCAACAACCACGTACACCGCAACCTTCGCCAACAAAGACGGCAAAAAGGTGACCTGTAATGTAACGATCAAAGTTACGCCAAAGCCGAAACCGACGCCGGCACCCGACGCAGTCTGTACGCTCGAGGTCAATAAGACAACGGTCGAAGAAGGGGAGTCGGCAACGCTCACCTGGACTTCTCAAAACGCCGTGTCTGCTTCGATGAACCAGGGTATCGGTGACATCGTCCTGAATGGTTCGCGCGATGTCTCTCCGACCGCAACGACGACCTACACCGCAACCTTCGCCAACAAAGACGGCAAGGAAGTGACATGTGAAAAAACGGTTGTCGTGACGCCGAAACCGACGCCGCAGCCACAAGCGCCCGTCTGTTCGCTCTCGATCTCCGCGAGCTCGGTCAACAAGGGTGACAGCGCAACGCTTACCTGGACGTCTGAAAATGTCGACTCCGCAAGTATCGATAACGGCGTTGGCAATGTCGCGACCAGCGGCTCGCAGGCCGTCACGGTCAATGACGCGACGACCTACACCGGCACCTTCCATGGTACCAATGGCGCGACGATCACCTGTACCGCAAACGTGAGCATCATCTCAAGTGGTGGCGGTAGCGAAACGCCAACCACCGGAGGGGGTTCTTCAAGCGGTGGTGGTGGCGGTCCGTGCCGAAACTGCGGCAGTTCAAAGGATAACGATGAGACACCGTCGTCCGGTAGCTCTGGTGGCGGACATGTCACTACGGAAGTGTCGCCCAACGTCGTACTTTCTTCGACGGTCACACCTGCGCCGTATGTGTATCTTTCACAAGTGCCATACACCGGTTTTGAAGCAGGCCCCGTCCTTACTGCCGTCTTCTGGCTCGCCGTCCTCATGTTGAGCGTGCTCATCGCATACGTCATGAGCGTGCCGCAACCGCTCTCGCAGCTCACGCGTCTCTTTGTGCGCAGGCACGATACCGAGACGACCATAACTGCTTCGGTATTGCAACCTGCGATGCCGTCTGTGGCGACATGGAATACCATGGCACATGCCGACAACACACTACACTTTGCAGAAGCCTCGTCTGCAGCGGACAATGATGACGACATAATCGAAGAGCGCGCGCAGGCAGATCATATTTTGCTCTCGCCTGAAGCGTTGCGTGCCGTCTCCATGGAAGCGGATCGCTCGGCGATGGATCGTGAAGCATTCTATACTGCGGTATTCGATGAAGCGAAGGCAAGTTTCCCTCGTGAAGACGGCTGGATCTTGCTCTCCAAAGAACGTGTCAATGCGGTTCTCTCGGCCGTTCGTGCCGTCAACAATCACCGCATGCCCGCAACGGACGTTGCGT
>CAZWIY010000040.1:0-7970 GCA_964634575.1 uncultured Candidatus Saccharibacteria bacterium
TGCCAGTACTTCGAGCGGTGGATGAATACATAATTGATAATATATTTCAGCCAATTGTCGATTTGCTGTATGTAATCTTTGAGATCAACCAGTTCAACATAGCAAGAATATGTCTTTTGATTTCCTGGGTGCTACTTCTTGCATCCAACCTTGCAACAACAGAAGATCCGTCCTTATGTTTCTTTCTGATTGTATGCACGCTAGTAGGAGCAAGTCTTATTCTTCTGGCAATCTATCTTGCCGAACATAATATGAGGAATAATGGACGAAATAGGGAACGACTGAACATCTTCTACAGGGTGAACATTTGGGCCATGTGCATACTAATGAATTTGTTTTTATGCATGCCATTAGCCTGGTCATGGTTGATCATCAGTATTTTCAGGGCCAGTATATTGTTCTTAACCTGCACAGCATACTTCATGGCTTGCGACTGGCCGCCACCGCCGGTTCAAAAAAGGAAACGGGTTTTTGTTCCTGACCCAGTCTGATTTGGTCACAACAGGGACATGGGCAACACTCAAAGCCGCCGGTTAACCGGCGGCTCAGTATTTTTATAACCTATCATGTCACTGTGTCGGAGCTTTTTCCAAGGTGATTTGCGCAGTTCTCTTCTCTGCACCCCGCTGATATTCAACGGTGACGGATTGGCCTATCTGGAATCTACGCACCACCGCCGCAAGGGACTGATCTTTCAGGGACATGCCACCGATCGACGTGATAATGTCCCCCGCTTTGAGCCCTGCTTTGTCTGCAGGTGAACCAGGCAGCACCGCCTCATCGCCTTCATCTGCTTGAATGTATGCGCCATAATCTATCGACAATTTATTGTCAGCTGCGATCTGTGCATTGAGTTCTGTGTACCGCACACCTATATATGGCCGCCGGATCTCACCGAATTGCTGTACCGACTGCACGACCGTCTTTACCGTATCGGCAGGAAGCGCGAAGCCGATATTTTCGGCATTACTGGCGACAGCGACATTGACGCCGATCACCTGTCCATGCAAATCCAAAAGCGGGCCGCCGGAATTGCCGGAGTTGATCGCCGCATCGGTCTGGATGACGTTGTCGAGTTCTTCAGAGCGACCGGCATTGTCTCCGGCAGTGATCTGCCGCGCAAGACCCGAGATCACACCCACGGACACCGAGTTGCGAAATTCGCCCAGCGCATTGCCGATCGCGATCGCCGTCTGCCCAAGCCTGAGTGTCGAAGCATCGCCAAAGGTGAGGTACGGAAAACCTCCAGCAGGTGCGGCACCCTTGACCTTGAGTACCGCAATATCGAGCGATGGATCGCGCGCTACGACCGTCACATCGTACTTTTTACCATCGTTGGTAAATACCGTATACGAAGCGCTAGCATCTTCGACCACATGCTTGTTGGTGACGATGAGGCCGTCAGAGGAAACGAGAAAGCCCGACCCGCCGCCTACTTCGCGCTCTTGTGTGCCATTTTGTCGCACCTGCGGCACGCGCAGTACCGTACCATCGCCAAACGGTATGCGTTCATAATATCGTTCGATCACCGGCACGTCTTTGGTGATGATGATGGACACCACGGCAGGATTGGCGTGCTCGATGGCACCAGTGACCAATGCCTCTTGTGTCGATGCTGCTCCGCTTACGGCAGCGGTTTGAGCGGAAAGGATCGCGGGCTTTCTCGTATATACAAAGTAAGCGCCCACTGCCATGACCGCCACGATCATGAGAAGGCCGATCGCCGTACCCATCATGACGACATCTTTAAAATCGTACTTTTTTTCCTGGTTCATAAAAAAGAAAAAAACGTATATAATCGCTGCAATTATATAACGTGCTCGATGAACGCTTCATGAAAAAACGCATAACGCCGCTTCGAGGCGGCGTTTGAGTGTTATGCGATAGTTCCTATTGTAACTTTGTTGTAAGGCTGTCGATGCCCAAGCGCGCGGCTGTAGCGAGATTTTGCTTTGAATTTTTGGACGCGGATCTTTTTGCCTTTGCCTTCGGACTCAAGCGTAGCGGTGATAGTAACACCGTTCAGAAAAGGCGTGCCAAACTTTGTGGTTTTTCCGTCATCGATGAGCAAAACTTTATCAAAGGTAACGGTGTCGCCCACTTTCACGCCCGGAAGTTTTTCAATAGTCAAAAGGGCCCCTTCCGTAAGGGTATATTGCTTTCCGCCTGTTTCGATAACTGCGATTGCCATAATATGACGATTATACAGAGGTTTCTGAAAATTGCAAGCACATTATACCTCGCCCTTCTCCGGTCCGTCGAGGGCCAAGTCTTCAAGTTCGATGCTTTCGCCCGTGATGCGGTACACGTCTTTGTCTATTTTACCCAACTCTTTACGGGCAGTGTTGTACTGATTGACCGTGGTGCCGAGCGAGTTGCCCACTTTTTTAAAATACTCATCATAACTGCGCAGATGCTTTGAGAGCGCTTCGACATTTTTGCGGATCTCTTTCGCAGATTCCTCAAACTGAAATGCACGGAATCCGTACAGTACCGTTTGTAAATACGCGACAAACGTCGTAGGCGAGACGATGATGACATTTTTGTCCCGATATGCGTAGTCGATGAGGCTGCGCTCGCTCACCTTTGCCTGTCCCACTTTCCCGACAAGGAGATCGTAAAAGATACCTTCTGCGGGTATGAACATGAATGCAAACGGCAGCGTGCCCTCTTGAGGTCGTATGTATTTCGACGTCTCATCGATACGTTTTTTGAGATCGTTCTTAAACTCGTGTTCTAACGTCTCGATCTCTTTTTGATCGATAGCATTGGTGAGTCGGCTGTAGTTGTCGAGTGAGAATTTCGCATCGACCGGTACCAAACCGTCCTTGATCTTTATGACCGCGTCAACCGCATCGCCGTTTTGAAACCGATACTGGAGTTCGTAACCCGTCGCAGGCAGCAGGTTGTCGAGAACGAGCTTGAGTCCCTCTTCGCCAAGACTTCCCCGTTGCTTTTGGTGCGTGAGTACCCGCTCGAGATTTTTGAGCTGGTCGGCGATCGTAAAGACTTGTTTGTTTGCCTCGCGCACTTCCGCCACACCCTCGGTGACGCTGCTCAAGTGCCGGATCATTTGGGCATTGGTCTCTTGTATGAGTTTTTGCGACTCGCTGAACTGGAGTCGAACAGTGTCACTCATCGTACGCGCCGTGCTACCAAGACCTTCATGCAGTACGCGCGCAAGCTCCTGCATGTCGCGCTGCAAAAAGCTCAGCGTGTTGCTGTTGTCATCGTGACGCTTACGTATCAAAAACCACAACAACACCACATTACTTAGCGCAAGCACCAGACCTATTCCTGCGAGCACAACAATGTTGCCATTCATGGTACGTATTGTAACGCGAAAATAAGATATGTCGATTGTGAGCTATTGCTTCTGTTTTTTTGAGCGACGCCGCTCAAAGATAAAGTATTTTGCTACTTCGATCGTCATGAGGTTGAAGATGCCGATACCCACCAACAGCAGCTGTTCAAAAGGCGAGAGCGGCACGAGGGAAAGCAAGCGTGAAAGCGGCGGAAAATACAATGATGTCACAAGCACGCCGATGCTCGTGAGTAGCGCAAATAAAAGAAACTTGTTGGAAAACGGATCGATGCGCCAAAGAGGACGATCGAATGACTTGAGCGAAAGCGCGAAAAAGATCGCATCAAGCGTGAGACCGGCGAACATGATCGTACGAATCTCTTCGATCGGAAGATCGAGCGACAAGAGCCAGAAGTAGAGGGCGATCAGGAATGTGCCGGTCACGGTACTGACCAGCATGATGAGTTTTTTGAGATCTTTCGTGATGATACTTTTTGATTCGAGAACGCGCGGATTGCGTTTCATGATATCGGGGTCTTTACCCTCGAACGCAAACGAAAAACTCATGAGGCCTTCTTCGATGATGTTCGCCCACAAGATCTGCGCGGGCACGAGCGGAAGCGGCGCACCGGTCAGGAGCGACGCGCCCAGAAGCGTGATCTCGCTGAAACTGGTCGAGAGGAGATAGGCAACTATCTTTTTGAGGTTATCGAGAATGCGTCGGCCTTCTTCGATCGCTGCGACGATGATCGAAAAACTGTTGTCCAAAAGGACGAGGTCGGATGCTTCTTTCGCGACTTCCGTACCCGAGCCGACCGCCACACCGATCGACGCAGCGCGCAATGCCGGCGCGTCGTTGATGCCATCGCCCGTCATCGCGACCACTTCGCCGTAATTTTTGAGTACATGCGCGATGCGCAACTTGTGCGATGGCAAAGCACGCGCGATGACACGCGCTTCTTTTATTTTGACATACAGCTCGTTGTCGGAGAGATGGTCTATTTCTTCGCCGCGCATGACAAGCTCCTGCTCGTTTTTCATGACCCCCGCCTCCAGTGCGATAGCGCGCGCGGTCTCCGGGGTGTCGCCGGTGAGCATAATGACCTGCGCTCCGGCCCCTTGTACCTGTGCGATTGCGGCAGGGACATCTGCACGTACGGGATCTTTAAAGATCAAAAGCCCAACAAACGTAGCGCCCGCAAGTACGTCACTGCCTTCCTCTTTCGGCAATACCCCGTCATCGGTCTCTTTGTATCCAACCGAGATGATGCGCTTTCCCTGCCGCGCGAAACGGTCAAACACCGCTTGATACTCCTTGCGAAGCTCATCGGTCAGCGGCTCGTGCTTTTGTTGTCGATATGCATGCGTCATGTTTTCGAGCAAGAGCTCCGGCGCGCCCGTGATAATGAGGCGGTGACGCTTGTGTTCTGTATGCCGATGCAACGACGCGCCAAAACGACGTTCCGATTCGAAACGCAATGCATCGATGCGTGGCCACGACTCAAGGAGCGCCGTTTGCGAGAGACCTGCCTCAAAGCCGCCGACGATGATCGCCTTTTCAATGGGCCTGCCGTGCACGGTCAGTTGCTGCGGCGCTTCCGCACCACCCTCGATAAACGCATCGGTGCCCAAAACCGCGAGCTCGAGCAATAGTTGTTCATCGTGATTAATATTATCAAGAGATCTGCTCCCGGCTTTCAGCTCAGCTTGCGTCGTCGAGAGCGTATAGAGCGCATTGAGCCTCATTTTCGCTTCAGTCAGCGTACCGGTCTTATCGGTCAGAATGATCGTCGTGACACCGAGCGTCTCGCCAGCAAGAAGCGAACGCACGAGTCCGCCGCGCTTGAGGATCGCCTCCATCCCGAGCGCAAGCACGACCGTAAGTGCGGCAGGCAGACCCGAAGGAACCGTCGCCACCGCGACGGCAACCGCAAGCAAGAACATTTCCTGCGGCGGTTCGCCCCGCGCCAGTCCCAGCAAAAAGATGATGGCCAGTGCGGCCATGACGATCGTCATGAGAAAGCGCGCGATGCCATGCAGGTTTTTTTGGAGCGGTGTCAGCGTCCGGTCGTTTTCGAGGAGTCCTTCCGCGATTTCTCCGAGCTGCGTGCGCCTGCCGGTCGCCGTCACGATCGCTCTGCCAAAACCAGATTCCACGAGCGTACCCATCCACGCCATGTTGTGCCGCTCAGCGATCGTGGCGTCTTTTGTCAGAGGATCAGCGTTTTTGGCGACTGCAAGCCATTCACCGGTAAGCACCGATTCGTTGACGGAAAGATCATGCGCTTCGATGATGCGTACATCCGCCGGCACATACGAGCCGCTCTCAAGATAGACGATATCTCCAAGTACGAGATCTTCGGCCGGTACGTCTTTCTTTTTCCCCGCCCGCAACGCGATGGCATGATGCTCTTGCGAAGTGCGTAATTTTTCAAACGCCCTCGAAGCGCGTTCTTCGAGCAAGGTACCGACGAGCACGTTGATAAAAAGGGCGACCGAAATCGCAATAGTATCGATATATTCGTGTAACGCGATCGTGACCGCAAGCGCCGTCAACAATATGAAAACGATCGGGTTTTTGAATTGCCGAGCGATATTTTCGAAAACGCCGGCACGATGAGCTTTCGCAAAGCTGTTGGTACCGTACTTCTCACGTCGCTTCTCTGCTTCTTCTTCGTACAGTCCTTCCTCCAGATGGGTATCCAAAAGACGACCGACCTCGGCAACATCCAAACGTTCCCATGGGTGATGAAATGGGTCCATACTCGCATTATACCAAAGATAGACTTGCCTCAAGGCCTGTATTTGGTAGAGTGTGGGTATGTTACAAGACGAAATACGTACCCATCTCACCGCGGCGATGAAAGCGAAAGAAGAACCGAGGCTTACGGTATTGCGCGGACTCATATCGGCATGCACGCAGGAATTGACCGCAACCAAACGCACGCCGCAAGACAAACTTTCCGATGATGAAGTCCTGGCGCTCATCAAGCGGTCGGTCAAGCAACGCAAAGAAGCCGCCGAGCAGTTTCGCAAAGGCGGCCGCGAAGACCTCGCACAAAAAGAAGAAGCCGAGGCTTTGATCCTTTCCGAATATCTTCCGGCCATGGCGAGTTTCGAAGAAATCCAGGCAATCGCGACAAAACTGCAGCAAACGCTCAATATGACCGATCCGAGCAAATCAGGCATTCTCGTAGGTGCCGTCATGAAAGAACTCAAGGGCCGCGCCGACGGCGCTGTCGTGAAAGAGATCGTGGAGCGATTATTTACAATTGCACAATCTTAGCTTCCCACCTTCCTATTTATCTCCTTTTCGGCTCTATCAGCCAGATCAAGAAAATCGTTCATATCGTGCATGTTCATTTCCCTCGGCTCATGGCCTTTGATACAAAATACGCCGACCGGTAGGTTGCTTGCATGATCGTATAACGATTTGCCGGCATAAAATCGAATGAACGGCTCACCCTGAACCATCGGATTGTCAGCAAAACGCGGATCGGCTAACGTGTCATTGATCACCAACATTGTTTGAGACATCAATGCATGGCCGCAAAAAGAAATATCCCTTGGGCCTTCTCTTACCTGAAGACCTTGCATAGATTTAAACCACTCGCGGTCTTTATCGACAAGCGTAATAGTGGAGATCGGCACAGAGAATCTCGTAACCGCTTCTCTGGTGATACGGTCGAACCGTTCTTCCGAGGCAGTATCCAAAAGATGTAAGCCTTTAAGCGCACAAATGCGTTTTTTGTCGCTCTTTGGAATCGGTGCTAATTGCATAGTTATTAAAGCTCAATACTAAAATATATAGTCTTAACAAGTGAGCTTCAACGAGCTTCGCTTTCCTGGCTACTATAGTACTGTGTGATCGGCACCTATACAACAATTTCTATCCCCATCATTCAGACGGCTTCTTACAATAGCTGTGTAGCCCCTACTATTTCATTTTTCGTAATTTTCTTGTCCACCTGTCGCTACAAATACAGATCTTTTCTCTTTAGCAGAGAGAGGATCAAAATCCTTATCGAACTTTTTGTAAAACGAATCGAAAAATTCGAAAAGTATTGGCGAAATGGCATTGAGCGCAGTTGGATCATCAAAATATACTCCTGCGATCGCAGCCCAAAATTCTGAACATTCCTCATGGTCATCGACCAGCTGTTCAGAGGAAACATCGTTGTGCTCAGGCAAACCATGAGTCAGTGCATCTCGCCTGGCATACGCCATGTGGCGCACTGCCGAAATTTCCTGTTCATGTAAACCACGAATCACGTTGCTAAAATCATTAAGTAATTGCGTGCGTTCTTGTTCATTGAGTAGTCGATTTGCGCGCCAATCCGTGAGATGCCCAAGCTCGTGACCAAAAAGATAATCAACGACTTCGGCAGTCATTTTCATGTTCTCCGTATTTTGAGGAAGAAAATATGAAACGGTATGACTTTCATCCATTATCCCTGAGGGAGTATACATAGCTTCCGGCAGCGGCAGTGCTGCTTTTGGAAAAAAGGCAACAGCGTCAACATTTGCATGAACGGTATGCACCGGATAGTATCCCTCTTGCGTCAATAACGTAGTTATTTTTTGAGCCTCCTCCACTGGCAATAGTTCAAGACCATGCAATTCAATGCTCTGCCCTTCTTTTATTTCCAGCGTTTCTACAGAAGTC
>CAZWIY010000041.1:0-2405 GCA_964634575.1 uncultured Candidatus Saccharibacteria bacterium
GAATTTCGGGTTGACTTTTTTACGCATCCACACGAGCTCGCCCGTGTTGCCGTGACCGGTCGAGTGGACGTCGCTGGAACGATAGTGGATGAGCCGCACGCCATGGCGATAGAGATTGTCTTTGAGTTTTTGCACCGCGAGTTCGTTGCCGGGGATCACCGACGAAGAAAGGACGACCGTATCGCGTTCGGTAAAACGCAGCGTCTTGTGCTTGCCGGTCGCGATACGCATGAGCGCGCCGAATTCTTCGCCTTGGGCGCCGGTCGCGATCACGACGATCTTGTCGGCGGGATAGTTGTCGATCTCTTCGGCGCGGATAATGGTGCCTTCTTTTGGTTTGAGACGTTCGGCCAGTTTGGCGATCTCGATATTGTTGCGGATCGAGCGTCCCTCGGTGACGACTTTCTTGCCGTATTTTTCCGCTGCCTGAATGATGCGGATCATGCGTTCAAACTGCGAAGAGAATGTGCCGATAATGACACGGCCCGGCACGTTTTTGATGATCTCATCGATCGTTTCGTAGACGCGCGTCTCGGGTATGGAAAATCCGTCTTTCTCGGCATTGGTCGAGTCGCCAATGAATATGATGTTGTTGCCACGGCCTACTTCCGTCCATACTTTTTCTTCTCGTTCGGTCGGGACCCCATCGTCGTGCTCGAGTTTGAGGTCGCCGGAGATGACGACGTTGCCGTACTCGGTTTCAACGGACAGTCCCATCGAGTCTTGGATCGAGTGGGTCACCGGAAACGATTTGACGTGCAGGTTGCCGACGCGGACACGTTCGCCTGGTTCCATCACGACAAATTGAAGTGGCGGCAGATGAGGATATTCTTCCTGGCGCTTTTTGATCATGAGCGAGGTCAGGTACTGGGTATAGATCGGCGGATTGCCAATGCGATCCATGATAAACGGTATGCCGCCGATGTGGTCGAGGTGGCCGTGCGTGATGAATACCGCACGGATCTTGCCGATACGTTCTTCGAGATATGTGGTGTTGGGCAGCACATAGTCGACGCCCGGCGCGTCTTCGTCGGAGATAAACTGGAAACCGACATCGGACACGATGATGTCATCGGCAGTTTCGACTGCGATCATGTTTTTGCCGACCTCCTCGACGCCGCCGAGGGGCACAATGCGCACGCCGTTTGGCGGTACGGGAGGGAGGGCAACAGACGCTCGTCTCGGACGTTCGTCGTTTGTTTGTTTATGTTGCGACGCACCATCACGCGCATGATACCCGCGCGTGTTGGTCGGGCGGCGGCGTGTCTGATACGATGTATCGTTGCTGTGGCGCGTGACCGGTCGTCCGCTCTGTTTGCGTGGTGTCGCATTGGAGGCGGTGCGCGGTGCACGTTTCGGTTTGTAGGCACGAGGCGTCAGAGGACTAAACGAGCGACGCCGACGGGGAGTGCTCGACGCATGCGCTGAGCGATCTCCCGAATTGGATTCAGGACTCATACAATTATGTGTGATTGAGACAGTGTAATAATGTTGCTTTGTGACAACACGGGTTGGTTGTTTAAACCGTGTTCTCTGGAGCGTTGATGTAATCACTATACCATATTGTTTTTTCTATGCAACTGGTATGTGGTTGTGCACAACAATATGCTTGATACAAAATATTTTTGATATACTAAAAAGCACATTTATCTTTATCTATTTTATCTACTCTATTTTTTGTCTATGAGCATACGTATTGCCATCAATGGGTTCGGACGCATTGGACGTGCGGTATTCCATCTTGCCGCCGAGCACGACGATGTCGAAGTGGTTGCGATCAATGATTTGGGCGACATCGAAAATCTCGCCTATCTTTTGCGTCATGACACCGTATATGGTCCGGCGCGCAACATGATCGAAACGAAAAAAATAGACGACTGGCGCACCGTATTGGTGGTAGATGATCGCGAGGTACCGGTATATAAAGAGAAAGATCCGGCCGCGCTGCCGTGGCGCGATCTCAAAGTCGATGTCGTGATCGAATCGACCGGACACTTTACCGATTACGCGAAAGCGAAGGTGCATCTCGATGCCGGGGCAAAGCATGTCGTGATCTCGGCTCCGGCAAAGGGAAGTGTCGAAGGGATCGACACCGGCACGGTGCTCATGGGTGTCAATGAAGGTCGACTTTCCACGTGCGCCATGACTTCCAATGGTTCATGTACGACCAATGCAACGAGCCCCGTTGTCCAAGTGCTCGAAGAAACGATCGGTATCGAAAAAGCGATGTTGAATACCGTGCACGCATACACCGCCACGCAGCAGTTGGTCGATGGTGGCGATGCCGGTGACTGGCGTCGCGGTCGTGCCGCTGCGCAAAATATCATACCGTCGACGACGGGCGCAGCGCAGTCGGTCACCGAGGCCGTAACTTCGCTTGCAGGCAAATTCGACGGCATTTCGTT
>CAZWIY010000041.1:2415-7892 GCA_964634575.1 uncultured Candidatus Saccharibacteria bacterium
TGTGCCGACTTCTACGGACTCAGCGATCGCTGTCTCGCAAGCGTATCCGCAGCTTGTAGGCAAGTTCGACGGTATTTCGCTGCGTGTCCCGGTACCTGCAGGGTCCATCGCCGACATCACCTTTCTTGCAAAACGCAACACGACCGCCGAAGAGGTCAACGACATTTTGCGCAAGGCTTCACAGGAGGAACGATGGCTCGGCATCCTTGCGGTGGTCGATGAGCCGCTCGTGTCATCGGACATCGTCGGCAGTCGCTTTGCCGCGATCGTCGACAGCGCGCTTACGCGGGTCGTTGGGGGCGATCTCGTCAAAGTGCTCTCGTGGTACGACAACGAGATGGGGTACACGCAGATGCTGCTCAATCATGCGATCAAGGCAGCGGCAAATGCTCCGCAGGCATAATATCAGTTGCACTTTTTGACCTTTCTGGTATAGTCTGTGCGTATGCAACAACTCAAGGTAGAAAAACGGGAAAAGACCGGCACGG
The DNA here is from genome assembly GCA_964634575.1 of uncultured Candidatus Saccharibacteria bacterium. Lineage (GTDB taxonomy): Bacteria > Patescibacteriota > Minisyncoccia > Phycocordibacterales > UBA12088 > CAZDRD01. The sequence goes on from CAZWIY010000041.1 coordinate 2,904, forward strand.
GAGCAAGTGCCGCATTGCGCGATGCAGGCAAATTGCCCGGGGTGGTATACGGACGCACGCATACCGCTGCTTCTATAGCGTTGTCTTTGAGCGAGTTTGAAAAAGTTTGGAAGGAAGCCGGGGAATCCTCTGTTGTCACCCTCACGGGTGCCGAGGGCAATACCGAAGTGCTTGTGAGCGATGTGGATATCGACCCGGTTACGGGCAAGCCTCGCCATGTCGATTTTTATGCTATTGAAAAAGGTAAAAAAGTGGAAGTTGAGATCCCGCTTTCATTTGAAGGTGTCGCTCCGGCTGAAAAAGAATTGGGCGGCATAGTCATCAAAGTGCTGCATGAGTTAACCATCGAGGCTCTGCCGAAAGATCTGCCACACGAGATCATGGTTGATCTCTCGATGCTGAAAAATCTTGAAAGCCAAATTTTGGTAAAAGATCTCGTGCTTCCCGCGGGTGTGGAGGCGATGGTAGAGCCCGATGAAGTGGTAGCAACCGAAGAGTCCGAAGAACCGGCAGGGACAGCCGACCTTTCTTCGATCCAGATCTCAGAGGAGCGTGGCAAGAAAGAGGAAACTGAAGAAGCATAACAATAAAAATACCGCATATGCGGTATTTTTATTGTTATGCTAAAGCATGTATACTAAAAGATATGCAGACAACTGTTGTTATTGGTCATGTTCGCCTCATACGCAATATAGTACTTCTGCTTAGTGTCAGCTTGTGCGTGCTTGCGCTTGGTGCCGTGGCATTGGCGCAGACCACTGACCAAACCCAGACTGCCGATCAACTGACCGAGCTGCGCAAGGTGCAATTGCAAAAAGAGCTTGCCGAACTTGAACGGCTTATCGCTGTACAACAATCACTTCTCGAACAAAAACAAGGAGAGCGCACATCGCTTGAGCGTGATGTGGGTGTGCTCGATACAAAAATCAAGAAAGCGCAGTTGGATATCAAGGCGCGTGAGATCAGCATCCGGCAGTTGAGCCAAGAGATCGGCTCCAAACAGGGTGTCATCAACGAACTCAATGAGAAGCTTATACGTGAACGCGAATCGCTTGCCGAACTGATTCGCAAGACCGCAGAGATCGATGACACGTCGATCGTCGAGATCGTACTTTCCAACGAAAGCATCTCGCAGTTTTTTGAAGAACTCGACGATTTTCAGGCGGTCAAGCTCGCTTTGCGCAGTAATTTCGATGACATCAAAACCATCCGTACCAGTACGGAAGATGCGAAAAAAGTCCTGGAAGGCCAGCATTCTTCCGCGATGCAACTCAAAGAGTTGCAGGATCTTGAAAAGCAAAAAATAGAATCGCAAGAAAAAGAGAAACAGCAATTGATCAGCACGACCAAAGGTCAGGAGTCCGTATACAAACAGCAGATCGCCAAAAACCAGAAGACGGCAGCGCAGATACGCGCCGAACTCTTCGAGCTGCGAGGCACCAAGGCTATTCCGTTTGGTCAGGCGCTCGAATATGCCAATATCGCATCGGCAAAAACGGGTGTGCGCGCCGCGTTTATCTTGGGTGTGCTCAAGCACGAAACCGACCTCGGCGGCAATCTCGGTGTGGGTAATTGGCAGGTCGACATGCACCCGACGCGCGATCGCCCCATTTTCCAAGTTATCACCAGTACGCTGGGGCTCGATCCGAACAACGTGCCAGTTTCGAAAAAACTATCGTACGGATGGGGGGGTGCCATGGGACCGGCACAGTTCATCCCGTCGACATGGGCATGTTATGGCGGCTATATCAATACCAACACCGGCACGTGCAGCAACACCGGAGGTCTCAGTAGCGAGCAGTTTTGGGCGGGACCATGGACCTATCAGGCAAGTTCCGATCGTTTGCGCAACATTCGCGGCAAGGGTTCGCCGTCTAATCCGTGGGACAACCAAGACGCATTCTTTGCGACAGCGGTGTACATGGCAGATCTCGGTGCGGTGGGCGGTCCCGAAGCGGAACGTCGTGCGGCACTTAAATACTATGCGGGAGGCAACTGGCAAAATCCTTCCTATGCGTTTTACGGCGACTCGGTCATGGAACATGCACAGTATTACCAACAGCAGATCGATACGCTCAAACAGCTTGGATCCTAAATATTGCGCCCAAAAAGCCGTTGTGCTATAGTGCAGGGCACATGAAAAAGGGTATACATCCTCAATACGAACCGGTCATTTTTGAAGACGTCACCAGCGGCGCACGTTTTCTCATTGGTTCGACGATACATACCAAAGACAAGGCAGCATGGGAGGATGGCAAAGAATACAAACGTGTCACCGTTGAAATCTCCAGTGCATCGCATCCGGTGTACACGGGTCTTGAAGTCGTCGTTGATACCGCTGGTCGTGTCGACAAATTCAACAAGCGCCGGGCTGAGGCGGCAAAGAAATCGGCTGGCAAGAAAAGCTCCCAAAAATAGATACCGATAGAGATGATCGATCTCACTTCTTTCAAACAAAGCCAAAAAACCGCTTTTTTGGCAGGGGAATACGAACGGCTTGAAACGCAGGCGGCCGACGTGCGTGCCCTTATGGATAGCGATCCTGAGATGGCGCAACTAGGCAGCGATGACCTGGCGCAGATCACGCTGCAGCAAGAAGCACTCATGACGCAGATGCAGGCGCTTTTGCAGGAAGAAAAACAGGAAGAAGAATTCCCCAATGAAATCGTGCTCGAAGTGCGTGCCGGCGCCGGTGGCGACGAGGCGGCGCTGTTTGCGTACGAGCTCGCGCAGATGTATCGACTCTATGCCGGGCAGCAAGGGTGGAGCGTGCGCACGCTCAACGAGTCTTTGAGCGATCTCGATGGATACAAAGAAGCGTCGTTTGAGATAAAAGGTCGCGGCGTGTACAAAGAGCTGCAATACGAAACCGGCGTGCATCGCGTACAGCGTGTACCGGCGACGGAAAAATCAGGTCGTATCCACACCTCGACCGCCTCGATAGCTATTTTGCCGATACGAAAAAAGGTCAGTATCGAGATCAATCCTGCCGACCTCGAAATGGAGTTTTCGCGTTCGGGCGGCGCCGGAGGGCAGAACGTCAACAAAGTCGAAACGGCCGTGCGACTCATTCACAAGCCCACCGGCATCGACGTGCGTTGTACTTCCGAGCGCAGTCAAAATGCCAATCGCGAAAAAGCACTTATGATGCTCACTGCCAAACTGTTTGAACTCGAACGCGAGAAAGAAGCCGCCAAACATGCCGCTACTCGAAAAGGGCAGATCGGCACCGGCGATCGTTCCGAAAAGATCCGCACCTACAATTTCCTCCAGGATCGCGTCACCGACCACCGTATCAAAGAGTCGTGGCACAACATCGAGAGCATCATGGCGGGCGGCATCGACAACATCCTGCAAACCCTTGCCCAAAAGGCCGAAGCGGGTTTTGAAGAAGATATAACCAACTGATATTGCCAAAGAAAGCATTTCCTGCTACACTCCTTCCTATGTCAGAAACAGTTACAAAAGAGACCGATCGAGCCCTTATTGAGCGCATGTTTGACGCGGGGGTTCATTTTGGCTATGTAAAAAGTCGTCGCCATCCTTCCATCAAGCCGTTTTTGTATGGTCAAAAACAACGGGTCGAGATTTTCGATCTGGAAAAAACGACCGATGCGCTCGCGGCCGCAAAAGCATTTGTCGAGAGTCTCGGCACAGCCGGAAAAAAGATCCTCTTTGTCGGCGGCAAGCCTGAAGCGCGTAAGATCGTGCGTGCGGTTGCCGGCGAACTCGATATGCCGTTTGTCGACGGCCGATGGATCGGCGGTACGCTCACCAACTTCAAAGAGATCAGAAAGCGCGTTGAGCGCCTTGAAACATTGGTGGATCAGCGCGAGAAAGGAGAACTTACAAAGTATACCAAACATGAACGACTGCTTATCGATCGCGAGATCGCCAAACTTGAATTGATGTACGGCGGCTTGCGTGCCTTGGGCGATTCATTCCCGGCAGCGCTTTTTATCATCGATACGAAACATGAAAAAATCGCAGTAGGCGAAGCTGCAAAAATGCGCGTGCCGACCGTCGGTCTCACCAACACCGATTGCGACATGAGCCTGGTGACGTATCCGGTTCCCGGCAATGATAGTGCCGTCAAGAGCATTACCTTTTTTGCGAGCGAAATCGCCGAGGCGTACAAGAAGGGCAAAACAAGCCCAGCCGTAGCATAACCACATTGTTTGTATGGCAATCACCACAGACGATATCAAAGCACTTCGTGACCGTACCGGCGTGTCGGTAATGGAGTGTAAAAAAGCATTGGAAGAAACCGGTGGCGACATGGAAAAAGCCATCGTGATTTTGCGCAAGAAATCAAGCGCTGCTGCTGAAAAGAAGGCGGACCGCACGCTTGGTGCCGGTGTGGTGCAGGCGTACATTCACTCAAGTAAAGACGTCGGCGCAATGGTCATGCTCATGTGCGAAACCGACTTCGTCGCAAAAAACGATGAATTCATCCGGCTTGCGTACGATATCGCGATGCACGCAGCGGCGACGAGTCCTGCGTTTGTATCGCGTACGCAAGTGACCGAAGAAAGCGTCAAAGCCGCCAAAGAGGTTTTTGAGAAAGAGGCATCCGACAAACCTGCCGATAAGCGTGCCGCTATCGTCGAAGGTAAAATGAATGCCTATCTTGCCGAGCGCGTATTGCTTGAACAGGCTTTTGTGAAAGATCCGTCCGTTACGATCCAGGGTCTTGTCGAAGCGGCAACGCAAAAGTTCGGCGAGCGCGTTGAGATCGGAGAGTGCATCCGCCTCTCGGTCCGCTCATAATATGATCACGATCAGTATATTTGTCACATCGCTCGTATTGTTGGGGCTTCTTTTTCTGGTAAAGAAGCGTGAGCTTGCCGGGAGCGCTGTTATATTGCAACATACGCGCAACAAGGCGGATGCGATGGTGATACGGATGGCGGAACGATTTGAACGCTCGATCCAGAATTTCTTCCATATATTTTCGAAAAAAGTTATCATAAAAGGACTTCATAAGTT
>CAZWIY010000042.1:0-7641 GCA_964634575.1 uncultured Candidatus Saccharibacteria bacterium
CGTATTTATCGACCGGCAGAATGTGTGGCATCTGCGCGGCAAGCCTTTCTATCCGGAGCAGATCCTCGAACAAGTCGACGTGGCGTTCAACGCCCTGCACGGTTTGTACGGCGAAGACGGTCAGGTGCAGCAGTTGCTTGAAAAGCTTGCAATACCGTTTACCGGCTCCAGGTCGCTTGCTTCGGCGGTGGGCATGAACAAACTCCTTGCCAAAGAAAAAGTGAAACCTGCGGGAGTCAAGGTTGCGTATCATGTCGTGCTGACTCCCGACCGTCCGGCTGAGACGATCGCACGCGAAGTATTCCGTTCATTTCCACAACCGTGGGTCATAAAGCCCGCGACCAGTGGCTCATCGGTCGGCATCACCGTTGCAACCTCGTTTGAACAACTGCTTGAGGGTATCATTGAAGCCTTTCAGCATTCGGAAAAGATTTTCATAGAAGATTATCTTCGGGGGAGGGAAGCGACCGTCGGTGTGATCGATGGTTTCCGCAATGAGGATGTCTATGCATTGCCGCCGATCGAGATCATTCCGGCTCCCGAGCGAACTTTTTTTGATTATCATGCAAAGTACGCCGGTGTCTCACAAGAGATCTGCCCCGGCAACTTCACTATGGAAGAAAAGCGCGAACTCGAACGACTCGCCAAACTCGTACATCGTGAGCTTGGTCTGCGACATTACTCACGGTCTGACTTCATCATCAATCCCACTGGCATCTACTTCCTTGAAGTGAATACCTTGCCGGGCCTTACGGAGAGTTCCCTCGTACCCAAAGCGGTGCATACGGTCGGCAGCACTTTACCGGAGTTTCTTGATCATATCGTGACACGCGCACTGACCCATTAGACAAGAAAATATACTGTAGTATACTACTCAAATTGGGCCCGTAGCTCACCTGGTAGAGCGCCTCATTTGCACTGAGGAGGTAGGGGGTTCGAGTCCTCTCGGGTCCACAAATATTGACAATAAATAGTCTCTATATTATTTTATAAAACGGATTTCCGTCGGTGCTGCGCATGTCGCGTAGCTCAAAGATGTTCAGGCGGTTTGAAAGGGTTAAAAATGCCTGAGGGCGAGGTACGGACAACTACCAAGAAAGAGTGGTTTTTTGTGCGAGTATCCGGTATCGGTGAGGTTGTCCTATGTAGAAACGAAATGTATCGCGGTGGAATATGTCCCATGTCTCGTAGACCCCAAGAAGGTCAAATGGTGGTGGTGCAAGAATTAGAAAGAGGGATAAACGGTCTTTTCTCGCGTAACTGGCATTTCGCTGATGAAGATAAAAACTTTCATGCGGAAGTGCAAGCTCCATTATGTAATGGAAACGGATATAGGAAGGGGAAAAAAGGTAAAAAAATAAGACGGAGTAAGCAATAGTTGTTACCCCAGGGCCCCGCCTCGTGCGGGGTTCGCTCTTTTTTGATATGCTCTCGGTATGCGCGCGTAGTTGTTTTGGCTAGCTCAAGGCATCTACGTATATTGCGCGCGTAGCTCAGGTGGTTAGAGCGCACGCTTCACACGCGTGAGGTCACAGGTTCGAATCCTGTCGCGCGCACCGTTCCTCATACTGTAAGTCCATCGAGTATTTGGTATACTGAGACGCATGGATGAACAGGTTGCGGTACCGGAGAGATCGGGACATAGCGTCACGACGGGGCTATATGTTTTTTTGTTGACACTCCTCATTTCCGGTGCAGGAGTTTGGTATATACAGGAATCGTTCGTAGGACAGGCGGCGCAAAACGGCCTTTTGCTCGACAATCTTGCGGTAGTGCTCTACACGAGCTGGCTTGTTGCCGCGCTCGCTGCGGGAGTGACTACGTACCTATGGCTGACGCGCAAAGAGCAGGCTATCGCCCTGGCGGAACAAATGTCCGGCAGCGTGCTTTCTTACTTCCAGCCGTTTCAGCAACTCTATGACGAAAGTCCGATGCCGTATTTTATGCTCGACGCGTCGGGCGTTATCGAACGTCCCAACAAAGCCGCGGCACGTTTTTTTGGGGCACCAAGCGAAGCGGAATGTGAGGGAAAAAATTTCTATGATTTCTTGGTAGAAGATGCGAAACATAACGCAGTGCCGCTCAAAACGAAGCTTGAGCGCAGTATTCCCATCACCAAACAAGAAGCGCAGATCAAGACGTTGTCGGGCGATACCCGTTGGATACAACTGACCGTGTTTGTGATGGAACGTTTTGGCAAACGAAAGCGTGTCGGTCTTGCCGCGCTGGTAGACATTACGCAAGAAAAAGAAATGGATCGCATGAAAACCGAGTTCGTCTCGCTTGCGTCGCACCAGTTGCGCACGCCGCTCACGACCGTCAAATGGCAGATCGACTACTTGCGCACGAGCAAAAAATTTGCATGGAATGAAGAAGTGTCTACCTATCTTGAAAAGATCCATCATGGTAACGAGCGTATGATCGAGCTCGTCAATACGCTGCTCAATGTCTCGCGGATCGAGATGGGCACCCTCCAGGTCAAGCAGGAAGATACCGACATCATCAAACTGTGCGAGGATGTGATCGAAGAAGTACGTCCGTCGCTTGAGCAAAAACATCTGCAGCTGGTTACGACATTTGCGCCGACGTGCATTGCGCATACCGACCCCAATCTGTTGCGGATCGTGATACAAAACCTCATGACCAATGCGGCACGGTATACGCCCGATGGCGGCGAAATCCGCATGAGCGTCGCTTGTCAGGAAAGTCAATTGACTATCGCTGTTGCCGATACCGGCTGCGGCATACCGCCCGAGGCACAGTCGCACATCTTTACCAAGATGTATCGCGCCGACAATGCGGTCAAGATGGTTGCGCAAGGGACGGGACTTGGTTTGTACATGAGCCGCGGGTTCATCGAGACGTTGGGCGGCAGCATCAGCTTCATTTCCGGTGTCGGAAAGGGTACTACCTTTACCGTGACGCTGCCATTGCGTAAAAATCGGTAAAATACTATGATAGGAGCATAACATTTTATCGTATGGAACAAGAGAAAGAAAAAAGCATATTGGTGGTTGACGATGAGGAAGATCTGCGCGGCGTGCTTGAACAAAAATTTACCGATGAAGGGTTTACGGTATTTACCGCAAAGAACGGCAAGGAAGCCATCGAGGTTGCTCTCAAAAATAAACCCGACATGATCGTGCTCGACATTGTCATGCCTGAAATGAATGGCTTTGAAATGCTGTCCGAATTGCAGAAAGACGAATGGGGCAAAAGCGTACCGGTCATCTTTCTCACCAACTCAAGCTCTCTTGAAACCATCTCCAAGGCGGTGGAATTCAGCAGCGCCGAATACATCGTCAAGACCGACATCGGCCTCGACGAGATCGTCAAGCGCGTGAAAGAGCGCATGGCACGTTAACTTTTTCTTGTGCCACATCGCGCGGGCTCATAGCTCATCTGGTAGAGCGCATCCATGGCATGGATGAGGCGAGGGGTTCGAGTCCCCTTGAGTCCACAAACAAATTCATCTCGTATTTCTTTACTTTTCTGGTCGGGGTACCCGGAATCGAACCGGAGTCTCACGCACCCGAAGCGTGTATACTGCCACTGTACTATACCCCGTTTTTATCGTTCAAAAGCGCGCGCCTTTGAAAATTTTGCCATCCGCAAAATTTTCGGGCTGCCGGGAATCGAACCCGGTTCGCACGCACCCCATGCGTGCATACTACCAGTGTACTACAGCCCGTGTTGCAGAGGAGTATAGCATTTTTATGGGTTTTGTACTATGCTTCAATGAGAAAAATAGACTAAAAGGAGCAGTAAGATGTACGATGATCTTAAGCGTCTTTCTCAGCAAGAGGCAAGGGGACTTTTCGAAAAAGTAGGTGTCATACAAAGAAGACACCGCCTTTTGGCGGGAGGCACGTGCACCGGTCCTGATGGGATATATCTGGATTTCGATGTCTTGTTGGAACAGATTCAACTTCTTAAGAGAGTATGCTACGAACTAGCATGTCGGATTGCAAAAAAGTATCCGCAGGAAGTGCATTGTGTATTAGGTCCGGCGCACGGGGGCAATCCTATTGCAGAGCAAGTGGCAGGTTTCCTAGATAGGGATTATAAAGAGCGTCATGCAGGTGGGGTTATGTACGTCCCAACTGAAAAAGATCCTCGTTCAGGCCAAGTGTGTGTAGTGCACACATTTTTGGAGGACCTGTCAGGTAAGAGCATCATTATAGTTGATGATGTGCTCAACCACGGTACAAGGATCAGACAACTGAGAAAATGCTTGGGTACTCGGGGGGTTCAGGTTGTTGTGCTCGGTATCGCTGTATTTTGGAAGCGTAGTCGCATTGGAATTTCCAGACTACATACTCCTATGGTCTGGAGCATTGTGAATGAAGTTGTGCCGGATATGAAAAGAACAGCGTGTCCTCGGTGTCGAACAGACCGACACCGGGTGCTAACAAATTGAAAATGTTGATATACATCACGGGCTTAATTTTACAGAGAGGTCAAATGTAAGCCCGTGATCTTCTTGGGCCTGTAGCTCAACTGGTAGAGCGCTGCATTCGCATTGCAGAGGTAAGGGGTTCGACTCCCCTCAGGTCCACCAAACTACCCTGGCATATCCACCTTCTTCTTGAAACCGTACTATGCTATAGTGTCGGCATATTGGTATGCACGAGGGGTTACACATAGCGCTTAAGGCGGATCAGATCGGGCAGGTTTTTGGTCTGCCGATCACCAACACCATGCTCATGGGATGGATGGTGATGCTGGTGCTTATTGCAGTCGGCTGGTCAGTAGGACGCAACTTGCAAAAAATACCGAGCCGCGTGCAGACGTTTTTCGAAGCGGTATTTGGTTTTATCCTCGACTACATGGAGGAAGTACTCGAATCGAGGCCGCTTGCCTTACGCTTTTTTCCGCTTATCGCCACGCTCTTTAGCTTTATTTTGCTGGGCAACTGGTTTGGGTTGTTGCCGATCGTCAACTCGATCGGCATTGCGCATGGCGAAGAATTCGTCCCGCTCTTTCACCCGGTCTCGACCGACCTCAACATCACCCTTGCACTCGCGATCATCGCCTTTTTCGCGATAGAAATATCCGGTATCGCGTATGTAGGTGCCTTGAAGTACGCGGGTAAATTTGTTAATCTGAAATCGCCGGTCGGTTTTTTGGTCGGCATCATCGAGTTTCTCAGCGAGCTTGCCCGCTTGGTGTCGTTTTCATTTCGTCTCTTTGGCAATATGTTTGCCGGCAAGACGCTCATTTTGGTGGCGATGTTTTTCGTCCCGTATCTTTTGCCGGTACCACTGATGCTCTATGAAGTATTTGTGGGATTCATTCAAGCGTCGATCTTTGCGTTGCTGACATTATTCTTCATCAAGTTGGCAATAGCAGAGCCGCATTAGTCGTATTAATAATAATCATCATTTTCGTATGGATGTTGAAGCAATGAAAACCCTGGGCATGGCGATCGTCGTCGGTATCGGCGTTATCGGTCCGGCGCTCGGTATAGGCAACCTGGTCGGTAAAGCGCTCGAAGCCATCGGTCGCAATCCGGATGCAGCGGGCAAAATACAAACCGCGATGTTCATCGGCATCGCTTTCACTGAGGCGCTTGCCATCTTCGCCCTCGTGGTCGGTTTCATTATCAAGTTCACCTAATCGCGCCCGCGTTTTTGCATGGAGCAAATCTTCGGAGTATTTGGGATTGATCTCAAGATTCTCATTGTGCAGATGGTGAACTTCGGCGTGCTATTTGCGATACTCTGGTACCTTTTGTACAAGCCATTGACGAAATTCATCGAAGGACGTCGAGCGCAGATTATCGAAGGCGTTGCGAAAGCCGAACGTGCTGAGACCATGCTTGCCGATGCGGGCGCAAAAAAAGCCTCGATCATCACGCAGGCAACGCTTGAATCTGAAAAATTACTTGCCCAGGCACGCGAAAGCGCAAAATCCAAAGAAGATGTCTTGGTGCGCATGGCGCAAGAAAAAGCGGATCGTATCGTGAGCGAAGCGGAACTTGCCGCGGCAGATGCCAAACGAAACGCCATCGAAGAAAGCAGGGAAGAGCTCGCACGCATGATTGTATTGGGTATTGAGAAAACAGTGCGTACCTCATCGTAACCATGAATGCAGACCTTTACGCAACAGCTTTGTACCATGCACTCGACGGTGTCGATCAGCACGAACACGACCGGCTGTTTGAGCGTTTCGTCACCGTGGTGAAAGCTCGTCGGCACGAACGGCTCTTTCCGGCAATTGTTCGTGCATTTGAAAAGAAGATCTCGCGTGCCAAACGGCAAGAACGCACCCATATTGTTTTTGCCAGTACGCACGACGCATCCACGCTCGCCCACGCGCTTCAGGCGGACTTGCGCACGCTTGGTGCAGAAGATGCCCCCTATGTTTCCCGTGAAGACCCGAGTCTCATTGGCGGCTATGTCATCACAACACATGGCAAACGCATCGACGCAAGTTATAAACGCACGTTACTCGAACTGTATCATTCACTTATACGATCATGACCAACGCACTTGTAGAAAAATTGAAACGTCAAATTCAAGACTTCGAACCGACACGCGCCGTCGAAGGCGTCGGTACGGTCGTTGCGGTGGGTGACGGTGTCGCGCAGATCGAAGGGTTACCCGGCGCACTCATGGCAGAAATGATCGAGTTCGATCTTGCTGAAGGGACGTCTTTGGAAGAAGCGACCAAAACACACAAACGTTTGTTTGGTTGTGTGCTTAACCTCGAAGCTGATACTATCAAAGCAGTGGTCTTAGGCGACGTGCGTCTCATACGCGAAGGTATGGCCGTGCGGTCAACGGGGCAGGTATTGTCGGTGCCGGTCGGCGAAGCGCTTATCGGTCGCGTGGTGGGCACTTTAGGCGAAGCGAAAGATGGACTTGGCCATATTGCGCATGAAAAAATGTATCCTTTGGAACGACCGTCCTACAGTGTCATCGAACGTCAGTCCGTAGGCCAGCCGCTTCACACGGGGCTCAAAGCCGTCGACGGCATGATCCCGATCGGTCGCGGGCAACGGCAGCTCATCATCGGCGATCGCCATACGGGAAAAACCACGATCGCGCTCGATACCATTTTGAATCAGCTCAATGAACCGAAAGAAACTCGTCCCATTTGCATCTATGTCGCGATCGGCCAAAAAGAATCCAAGATCGCAAAAATCGTCGCGCAGCTCAAAGATCGTGGCGCGATGGAGTATACGATCGTCGTCAGCGCAAGCGCATCTGAGCCTGCCGCATTGCAATTCTTTGCACCATATGCGGGTGTCTCTATGGGCGAATATTTCATGGAGCAGGGAAAAGACGTGCTCATTGTCTATGATGACCTTTCGAAACATGCGACTGCTTATCGACAGATATCACTCATTCTTCGCCGTCCGCCGGGGCGTGAGGCGTATCCTGGCGACGTGTTCTATCTCCATTCGAGACTTCTTGAACGAAGCGCGAAGCTTTCCAAGGATTTGGGCGGCGGATCACTCACGGCACTCCCCATCATTGAGACGCAAGCTGGCGACGTGTCGGCATATATTCCGACCAATGTCATCTCCATTACCGATGGGCAGATCTATCTCGAGTCGGATTTGTTCTACAAAGGTATCCGACCGGCACTCAATGTCGGACTTTCGGTCTCGCGCGTCGGGAGCTCGGCGCAGAT
>CAZWIY010000043.1:0-6978 GCA_964634575.1 uncultured Candidatus Saccharibacteria bacterium
GTTGGCGGACATGATGGAACGCGCTTCAAGCTGCGCTTCTTTGGAAAGCGGTACGTGCACGGCCATCTGGTCGCCGTCGAAGTCCGCGTTGAATGCGGGACAAACCAAGGGATGGATCTGGATCGCATTACCTTCGATGAGTACCGGACGAAACGCCTGGATACCTTGACGATGCAGTGTCGGTGCGCGGTTGAGCATCACATGTTTGTCTTTGATCACATCTTCAAGAATTGCCCATACTTCGGGAATCCCTTCTTCGATGAGACGTCCGGCACCGCGAATGTTGTACGCAAGTTCCATCTCCAGAAGTTTGGAAATGACGAACGGACGAAAGAGTTCGAGCGCCATATGCTTGGGAAGACCGCATTGGTCGAGCTTGAGCTCGGGCCCGACGACGATCACGCTACGACCCGAATAGTCGACGCGTTTGCCCAAGAGATTTTGGCGGAAATATCCCTGCTTGCCCTTGAGATAATCGGACAGTGACTTGAGCGGACGACGTTGCGCCTGGCTCATCGCGGAAAAGACGGAGTTGCCATGACGGATCGAGTTGTCGATGAGCGCATCGACCGCTTCCTGCAAGATACGTTTCTCGTTGCGCAAGATCACTTCCGGTGCGCGTATTTCAATGAGTTTCTTGAGACGATTGTTGCGGTTGATGACGCGACGATAAAGGTCGTTGACATCGCTTGACGCATGACGACCGCCCTCAAGCGCCACCATAGGTCGAAGCGCCGGAGGCGAAACGGGAAGCGCACGGACGAACATCCATTCGGGCCGCACATCGGCGCGCAGCATGGACGAGACGAGCGCGAGACGACGGTTGATCTTGGAACGATCCGCGGCGCCCGCTTTGTCGCGTTGTTCGGTAAGCTCGTCGCGCAGCGCTTCAAGATCGATATTTTTAAAGAGTTCGTAAACCGCTTCGCCGCCGATCGACGCTTCGAAGAGCGTGCTGTAACGCACGGAATATTTATGATAGGTCGCTTCGTCGAGTACCGCGCCTTCCACCAGACGCTCCACTTCCTGCTTGGCCACCGTGAGCAGGTCTTTCAGTTTTTTCTTGTCGGTTTCGTTCTCGATGTTTTTCGATTTCGCTTTGTACTCGGTGTCGATGTCGTGCAAGATGCGCGTGCGTTCCGCATCATCCACTTTGGTCACGATGTAGCCGGCAAAATAGATGACTTTTTCAATGTCGGCCACGGAAAGCCCCAGCAACATCGCGATACGCGACGGGATACCGCGCAAAAACCAGATATGCGAGACCGGAGATGCCAACTCGATGTGCCCCATGCGCTCGCGGCGTACGATGTTGCGCGTGATCTCGACACCACAACGGTCACAGACGATACCTTTATAGCGGATACCCTTGTACTTGCCGCAGAAACATTCATAGTCACGCGTGGGACCGAAGATTTTCTCGTCGAAGAGGCCGTTTTTTTCGGCACGCTGCGTGCGATAGTTGATGGTCTCGGGCTTGGTCACTTCGCCGTACGACCATTCGCGGATGCGTTCGGGGCTCGCAAGCCGCAACGATACCGCGTCGAAGTCATTGATGTCCGAAAGATTTTTTCTTGGCATACTATTTTTATTCTTCGTTATTGCTCTTCCGAGTCCCTAATAAGTTCGACATCGAGCGCAAGCGCACGCAGATGATGCAGCAGCACGTTGAACGCCGCAGGCGTGTGCAAGTGACCGATCTTTCCGCCTTTAACGATCGCATCGAATGCAGCCGAACGTCCCTGGATATCGTCGGATTTGATCGTGAGCATTTCACGCAGCGTATAGGCCGCACCATACCCCAAGAGCGCCCAGACTTCCATTTCGCCGAAACGTTGACCGCCGTTTTGGGCTTTGCCGCCAAGCGGTTGTTGCGTGATGAGGGAGTACGGACCGATCGAACGCATGTGGATCTTATCTTCGACCATGTGATGCAGTTTGAAAATGTACATGTAGCCGATCGCGATATCCTGGTCGAATTGCTCGCCGGTGCGTCCGTCAAACATCTTGACCTTGCCGCTTTCCGGGAACCCGGCTTCTTTGAGTTCTGATTTGATTTCTTCTTCGGTCGCTCCCGTAAACGGAGGACAAATGGCCTGATAGCCGAGCGTATGCGCAGCGAGTCCCAAGTGAAGCTCGAGGATTTGCCCCAAGTTCATACGGCTCGGCACGCCAAGCGGAGTCAGGATGACATCCACGGGACGACCATCTTCAGTGAAAGGCATATCTTCTTCGGGCAAGATGCGCGAAATGACGCCCTTGTTACCGTGACGTCCAGCGAGCTTGTCGCCCACCGAGACATTGCGCAACTGTGCGACCGTGACATGGATCTTTTTGATGATGCCCGATTCGAGCTGGTCGCCGCGTTCGCGCGAGAAGACGCGCACCCCGACAATGCGGCCGCGTTTGCCGCCTTCCAAACGCAATGACGTGTCTTTGACGTCCTTCGCCTTTTCACCAAAGATCGAACGAAGCAACCGCTCTTCGGGCGTCAATTGCGTTTCGCCTTTGGGTGTGACCTTACCGACGAGGATATCGCCCGAGCGCACTTCGGCGCCGATACGCACGATACCTTCTTCATCGAGATTTTTGAGTTTCGCTTCGCCGACGTTCGGGATGTCATGCGTCGTGACTTCAGCACCAAGCTTGGTATCGCGCACGATACATTCGAAATCTTCCATGTGGATCGAGGAGAACTTGCTGTCTTTGACCAAGCGCTCGGAAATGATGATCGCGTCTTCGTAGTTGGCGCCCGACCACGACATAAATGCGACGCGGACGTTCTGTCCGAGCGCCATCTGGCCATGGTCGGTCGAAGACGTATCGGCCAAGAGCGTGCCGTTTGTCACTTTGTCACCAAGCGAAACGACCGGGCGATGATAGAAGCATGACATTTCATTGGTGCGGCTGAAACCGACCAAACGATAGGTCTTTTCTTTTCCTTTCGTATTTTTGACGACGATATGTTTTGCATCGACGGCACTGACCACGCCTTCTTCTTCGGCAAAGATGAGTCGACCGGTGTCTTTCGCAGCACGACCTTCGACACCGGTTGCAACCAACGGCGCCTCCTGAATGATGCACGGCGTCGCTTGTTTCTGCATGTTGGAACCCATGAGCGCACGGTTGGCGTCATCGTTTTCCAAAAACGGAATCATTGACGTAGCAACGGAAAATGGCTGCGCAGTCGCAACGTCCATAAAATGCACTTCATCGCGATACACCAAGTGCGGTTCGCCATGGAAACGTACTTCGATCTGGTCGGGGATGATCGTACCCTTGTCATCGAGCGGCGTCGCGGCATGCGCGATGTTGTATTTCTCTTCTTCAAGCGCGTTGAGGCGCACGATCTCGCCCGTCACTTTTCCTTTCTCGACTTTAACGTAGGGCGTCTGAATGAAACCGAAGCGATCGATCTCACCATAGTTTGCCAAGTGCAAGATGAGACCGATGTTGGGACCTTCCGGCGTATGGATAGGACAGAGACGACCGTAATGGCTCGGGTGCACGTCGCGCACTTCAAAGCCTGCACGTTCGCGTGTGAGCCCTCCCGGACCAAGCGCTGAGAAAAGGCGCAAGTGCTCAAGTTCGGTGAGCATGTTTTGCTGTTGCATGAATTGCGAGAGCTGGTTGGTGGTGAAAAATTCCTTGATGGATGCCTGTAGCGGCCGCGGATTGATGAACGAGACCGGTGTCGTCGTTTCGGGCTCGACCGTCGACATGCGGTCCTGAATATTGCGCTTCATGCGCGAGACGCCGATGCGGATGCGCTGCTGAAGCATCTCGCCTACGTACCGTACGCGACGGAAACCGAGATGGTCGATGTCATCGGGCAATGCGCCGGGGGTGCTGTTTTGTACGATAATATGTCCGAGGATCGTCACGACATCGTCGAGCGATACGGTGCGACGGTCGAGCTCAGCCTTGTCCATCGGTTTTTCGAAACGCTGGTTGAAACGATGACGTCCGACTTCGGAGATGTCGTAACGACTCGCCCCCAAGAGCGACTCAACATATTCGCGTGCATTTTCCGCAGTCGTGATGTCGCCCTCGCGCAAACGACGGTAGATCTCGATGAACGCTTCGTCGACGGTCTTTGCCTGGTCTTTTTCGAGCGTCTGCTGGACGCATTCGCGCCCGCCGGAGACATTGTTAAGCAAGTCGAGCATGTCGCGGTCAAACGACGCACCCAAGATACGCAAAAGGGATGTCGCGGGAAATTTGCGCTTGCGGTCGATGCGCACATAGATCGCACCATCGGGTTCGGATTCGATCTCGATCCACGCGCCGCGTGCTGGTATCACTTTCGCACCAAAATACAAACGACCGCGCACATCGTTTGCGGTAAAAAAGACACCGGAAGAACGGGCGAGTTGCGGTACGATCACCCGCTCAACGCCATTGACGATGAATGTGCCGTGATCGGTCATCACGGGAAAATCTGCCAGGAATATTTCCTGCTCTTTTTCGGTATTGACCGTTTTATTCTTGAGCTTGACGATCACCTTCAGCGGCGCCTCGTACGTCAGAAGATTTTCCTTTGCGTAGTATTCGTCATACTTCGGCTCGCCGAGCTCATGACGCACAAAGTGCAGTTCGAATTTTTTCTCGCCATAATCTTTGATGGGAGAAAATTCTTTGAAGATCTCCTCTAATCCTTCTTTCAGAAGCCACTGAAACGAAGTGGTATGCGGCTCGACCAAGTTGGGGGACTCTACCCGTGCGTCGCGATGACGTTTGAAGTGCTTTTGCGGCAATGCGTGTGGCATAACTCATGGTACGCGCAAAGGTTCCATACAACACAAGAACTCTCTACCGACAGCAAAACGGCAAAAAGATTCCGTGACCGAATGGATACGCTTATGCGCTGAACTTATGTGATTGTTGCTAAAGACGAACGATGTATGAAAACCAGGCTCCCCCTTTACTCAATCAGTCTGGATAGATAAACAGCATTATAGTCAAGGGAGTCTTTTTTGTCAACATTGTCAATGCAATTTGTACACAATTGACTTTTTTGTATAAATAGGCGTAATAAAATTATTGCCGGCTATTTTCGAGACTGTTTCCATTCCTCTATTTTTTTATGATTGCCGGATAAGAGCACTTTAGGGACGCGGTAGTTTTTCTCTTTCCAGGTAAGCACTTCCGGGCGCGTGTAGACGTCCGCCGATGCAATGCGCCGCTCTTCGACCGATTCGTCTTTGCCCAAAACGCCCGGCAGACGACGAGTTACGGCATCGATAATGATCATGGCCGGTAGTTCGCCGCCCGTGAGCGTATAGGGTCCGACGGTCACGGTTTCAGCCTTGGTGATCTTTTTAACGCGCGCATCGATGCCTTCATAGCGACCGCATATAAGCACCGTATGTTTATACCGTTTCGATGCTTTTTCCGCATACGCGGTGTCGAACTGTTTTCCCGAGGGTTCAAAGAAAATGATCTTCACCTCTTTTTTATTTTTCCTACCGACCGCCTTTTGGATCGCTCTGAGTACGGACTCCGCTTCCAGTACCATGCCGGGACCGCCACCGTATGGCCTGCGATCGACGCGTGCCCATTTGTCGTCGGTGAAATCACGCGGGTTATAGAAACTCACTTTGATTTTTTTGCGCTCAATTGCACGCTTGACGATAGATTCGCCAAGATATGAATCGAACGCGCCGGGAAATAAGGTAATGATATGGAAATGCATGCCTACAACAAAAGCCCCTTTCGGGGCTTTTGTCAAATACGGTCGCTCAGGATTTACATCTTGAGATCGGCCATCGCTTCATCTACCGTTTTGGAGGCAGAGCCGCCTGATGACGCTCTCGATCCGCCTTCCGGCTCATTGATCTTGAGATTGACACGGGCATTGTTCTTCATTCCCACTACGCGCAGGAGCGTACGTACCGCTTTCGCGGTGTTGCCACTGCGGCCAATGATCTTGCCCATGTCTTCCGGATGTACGTCGAGTGTCAAGAGTACACCCATTTCATCAACGCTACGACCTATTTTAACCGCCTCAGGATGATCGACGAGGCCCTTCACGACATAATCCAGAAATGCTTGGTCTTCAGCCATACGACAAAATAAAAGCTCGTAAATTCGTTCGACCTAACGTGCACTCTATACTCTATCGGGAGCGCACGATTTGGTCAATAGCATTTATGCAGAAGCGGGTGCTGTTTCCGCCTGTTCCGCTTGTGCGACAACCTGCTCTTCTTTTTTCGGGGCGGTCTTTTTGGGAAGCACATTGATCTTCTCTCCCTTCACAATACCTTTGGTCACGAGCAGGTTATGTACGGTGCCGGAGACTTGCGCACCAACACGCATCCAATGCTCGACGCGATCTTGTGCAAAGGTAACGATATTGGTATGCGGGTTATAATGCCCCAAATTTTCTATATAATTGGCGCTTTTAGGACCCTTGGTGGACTGCGTGACTACCACGCGAAATTCCGCGTGATTTTTGCGCCCGACTCGCTGCAATCTGATTTTTAACATAGTGAAGACACTTTACCAAAAGAAGGCTATTCGGTCAATATACCCGCTTCTTTTTTACCAGACACATTACATAGAGACGTCCGGCACATCGGGAATCGTTGGCAGTTGGTCACGCGGTGGCATATCGCTTGCGAGAAAATCCTCAGCGCTCCAGCCATCGACGCCGGCGTCATACTCTATGTTCCACCACCGTAACGATCCGGAATAGACAGGGCCACCCACGACGATACCTCCCACTCCATTGACTTGTTGGCCTATCACCGTCCCGTTTGCGCTATCGCGTACATTGAGTGTTGTATCGGTACTGACTAACACACGGTCAGCAATATCGAACTTCAACGGCACACTTATTTCGATAGGGTTCGTGCACGTAACGGTAGAGATTTTTGGGCCTGAGACGATCGTCACCTGCCCTGTTTTGGTGCCGGACGTGGTGTACGCCATACTAACTGCGCTCGTCGAACCGGACAAACCATCTGTTCCTGACCA
>CAZWIY010000044.1:0-6793 GCA_964634575.1 uncultured Candidatus Saccharibacteria bacterium
GCTTACTTATACAGCGTGTTAGCCATCTGTTTAAAATAAATGCCCGTTTTACCTTTGGTAATAAATCAGGAGAGACGAAAACGTAATCAATACGCCATCCGACATTTCTTTCTCGTGCCGCAGTTTTCATATCCCAATACGAATACGCGCCTGCTTTGTTGGGATAAACATGTCGATACGTATCGACATAGCCGTGACGCACCACCTCATCGAGCCACGCTCGTTCTTCAGGAAGAAAGCCGGTGTTTCCTTCATTTTCTTTTGGACGGGCCAGATCTATGGCTTCGTGTGCAGTATTGATGTCGCCTGCAAATACTATTTTATAGCCTTCTTTTCTGAGACGGTCGACATACGTCAAAAACGCATCGTAATAGGCAAGTTTAAACGCGAGCCGCTCCGGTCCGCCGCCGCCGTTGGGGAAATATATATTCAAAATGGCTAGTTCGTCGTAAAGTGCCGTGATCAAACGCCCCTCAACATCGAGCTCTTTGACGCCCAGTTCGTAAAACACATCTTTTGGTTTCACCTTGGCGATGAGCCCGACGCCGCTATAGCCTTTACGTTCTTTGGGACAATCGAAATATGAGTGGAAACCGGGCATATTGGCCACCTCAGGAGGAACTTGGTCAGGATTTGCCTTGGTTTCTTGGAGTAAAACGATATCGGCGGCCGTCTGTTTCATAAACGCATCCCACGCACCCTTTTTTACCACTGCACGTATGCCATTGACGTTCCATGAAACGATTTTCATGAACACACTATACCACACCGCCTTGCTCAACTGTTTGATCTTGGCAAGCAAGTCAGCATGTTTTCTGTTTCAATCAAGACTTGCGTGCCCTTTTATACATGGTAGCATCGTCACATTATTATGTATGTTTCTTGCATGAAAAAAGATACTGCTGTTTCTGAGAGAGGTTTCACACTTATCGAAGTTCTGGTGGTTATCGGCATCATCGCGATACTGGCCGCTGTAGTTATCATCGCCATCAATCCGGCACGACAATTTGCCCAGGCACGCGATACGCAGCGCATGAGCAACCTCAATGCTATTCTAAACGCCATCGGTCAGCGTCTTGCTGATAATAAAGGCGTTTTTGCCGGCTCGGTGGGAAGTCAGATTTGCCCAACGTTACCTTCCACCGCTACAGAGATCACTACCGAGACGCCGACGGCCGCGGTAACATCGGCGGCATTAGGTTGTCTTGTGCCGACATATATTTCGGCACTGCCGAGCGATCCTGCTGGAGTCACGGCACCGGGGACTGGCTATACGGTGCTTGTAGATGCAAATGGCAGGATCCATGTCGCGGCCACGACGCTCGAGCCGAGTGTTCCGCGATCGACACCCCTTGAAGTGGTGCGATAATACTTGTAGGTATGAGCGGGGAGTAACATCCCCGCTTTGCTTTTGTATATATTTCCTGCACAATGAGGGACATTCCCCTCGTAGTTCAATGGATAGAACGTGGGCTTCCGGAGCCTAAAATGTGGGTTCGATTCCTGCCGAGGGGACTAGAGAGGGCACGCACCGTAAGACACTTTAAAAAATATATGTCACTTTAGGGAATGGCGTTTGACACTTCATGAGGATTTGCTAGGGTGATCGCACCAAATCGGCATGACGGAACCAAGCATACCAGCAGCGGGCGCAAGAGAAGAAGAGGGAGTGTTGTACGAACTCGATCGTGAGCCGGTCTCCATCGTGGCCCTGATCGACGCGCTCATCCGTTATGCGCACACGGTACATGCATCCGACATACATATTGACCCGACACCGACCAACATGCGGGTGCGTTTACGCGTCGATGGCGTACTCTACGAACGCTTCTCTTTTAAAAAGATCATTCATCCTGAAGTAGTTGCGCGTATCAAAGTGCTCGCAGGTCTGCGCAGCGACGAACATTTTTCGACACAAGATGGCCGTTTTCGTTTCATAAGCGACGATCGGGAACCGGTCGATATCCGCGTATCGATCGCACCGCTCTACCACGGCGAAAACGTCGTGCTCCGATTACTCGTCAACCACGTCGGCAACGCTACACTCGAGTCACTCGGATTGAGTGCGGAAAATATTACAAAGATCCGGACTGCCATACGCAAACCACACGGCATGATCCTCGCGACGGGGCCTACCGGCTCGGGCAAGACTACCACACTCTATGCATTGCTCAAGTCGCTGAACGATCCGTCCGTCTCTATCGTCACGATCGAAGACCCGATCGAGTACGCGATCGACGGTATCAAACAGATACCGGTGCGGGAACGATCCAACCTGACCTTTGCTCACGGTCTACGGTCGATCTTGCGGCAAGACCCGGATATCATCATGGTCGGCGAGATACGCGACAAAGAAACAGCGAGCATCGCGGTAAGTGCGGCGCTGACCGGGCACTTACTTTTTTCTACCCTACATACCAACGATGCCGCCGCGACACTGCCGAGACTTTTGGATATGGGCATCGAGGCGTACCTTGTCGCTTCAACCGTATCCCTTATCATCGGCCAGCGGCTGGTGAGAACCTATTGTACTGCATGTGCAGGGAAGGGGTGCAACGTCTGCAATGGCAGCGGCTACCGTGGTCGCACGTCGATCAACGAGGTGTTGGTTGCCAATGACGCGATCGCCGAAGCGATACTCTACGGCAAGTCTGCCATTGAGATTCGGGAGATTGCCCGACAAGGTGGTATGGTTACCATGCTCGATGACGGCCATGCCAAAGTGAAAGCAGGGATCACGTCGAACGAAGAAGTCATGCGGGTCATGCACGATTGAGCAACCATGAACCGAAATACTATCGCCACGGGAATACACGCTCTCCGGCACTACCTGACGCGGCCGCGAATCTCGTCGGGCGAACAAGTGGCGTTGTGGAAACGGCTTGCGTTCGTATTGCATGCCGGCGTACCGCTTGCAGAAGGTCTTGCGTTGCTCGCTACAGAAACGCGCATGGCAGATACCAAAGCGGTGTTGACACAGATGCGCGACGACATCATACATGGACACACGGTCTCCCAAAGCGCAGCGACGTTTCCCCACCTCTTTGATCGGAGCACGATACACATCATCGCGACGGGCGAAATGACCGGCACGCTCGCACAGACCTGCACGCACCTTGCGGATCTGCTCATGAAACAAAGCGCACTGAGACAAAAAATAGTCGGCGCGTTGGTGTATCCGGCGATCATCGCTGCGGTCATGTTTGGCGTGATCGGTTTTTTGATGCTCTATCTCTTTCCCAAGATCATGCCGATCTTTACGAGCTTGCACATGCAGTTGCCATTTGCCACCCGACTGATCATCGCCATGAGCACCTTCTGCATGCAGTGGGGAGTTTGGTGCGCCGCGCTGCTCATGCTTGGCACGCTCGCAGTCGTCGTGACGCTACGAAAAAACGAACGCGCCCAACTCTTCGTGCACCGGCTCGCATTGCGCCTACCGCTTTTCGGCACCCTGTTGCGCAACCACAATCTCATCAATGCCTCGCGTATGCTGCAACTGCTCACCCCACACCTGACACTTCACGTTACACTGACGCGCATTGCAGAGAGCAGCACGCACCTAGGCTATCGTCACGTATGGAACAACATCGCGCAGGCCGTGGAAACCGGACAGTCGCTCGCGCAGGCGATGCGACACGATCCGCACTATTTTCCCGGCATGTATATACAGATCATCGCAGCAGGGGAACGAAGCGGTATGTTTTCCGAAACGATGTCATTCCTTGAAACATGGTACGAACACGATACCGACGAACGTATCAAACGCATGTCGACACTTATCGAACCCTGCATGATGATCGTCATGGGACTGCTGGTCGGTTTCATAGCGCTTTCCATCATCATGCCGATATACAACATCACGCAAAGTCTCCATGCATAATCGACATGCCGCGGGTTTTACCTTGATCGAGATCATGATCGTCATGAGCATCGTCCTCGTATGCGCGTATGCGTTATCGTTCATCGACCTGCACACGTATCGGCACGATGCGCTCAACGACGAACGTATGCGGGTCGTTGCATTGCTTATCGATGCGCGAGCGAAAGCGATGCACAACGTCGATGAACATGCGCACGGCGTCGCATTGCAAACCGACGGATCATGCATTTCATTTGTGGGCGATCATCTTGCAACCGCATTGCATGTATACGACAACCGTACCGTACCCGCATACCCGATCGTATTTGGATCGAGTACGCCCGACGAAATCGTATTCGCGCAAGAGAGTGGCGACACGCCCGACGACAGTACGATCGAGATACGCGATCCTGCGCGCACTGCGTCCGTGTATATAACCATCAATCATGAAGGGGCGATCGGATGGTAATGGACGCGGTTTCAGTATGATCGAAATCATGATCGCGTTTGCGATCATGACCGTGGTGTTGCTCAGTGCCATCGCCGGCAATGCGGCGACACAATATTGGCGTATCACCGCCGATGCCAGTCGTGCAGCGCTCGATGTTGCACGCGCGGAAATGAACACGATGCGGGCGCTTGCATCGCGCCGTTTCTATGAAGTGACTGCTCTGCCGCCTCATCGCATGTCCGACGATGGTTGTGCCGCGGGCGGCTTGTGTTACTTCTCAGAAACATCGGTCGACGATTACTCATCATGCAAAAAAGCAGTAACGATAAGGGTTTCATGGCAAACAGGGCAGTATCCAACGTCTACGATCAGACTTTTCACAACCCTGAGCAACGTCCAGGAAGCCATCGCGCTGGGTGGCGATTGCCAGATTGAGAAACCGAATGATTGGACGATGATACATGCATATACACATACCGATCGTACCCTTGGTGAGATACGCGATATCGATGTGTTTGCGGGAAACGCCTATATCGTCGACGATCGGTCACCCTACCTGCATATCATCGGCACAGACGATAGCTGTCATACTTGTACGGATGCATACAACGCACTCGATGTTGCACGAGACCTGCGCACCGGACGAACGTACGCGTACGCTGCGGTGGCAACGACAACCCAGCAACTGCATGTCATCGATGTGACCGACCCGCATCAGGTTGTTGTGGTAGCGACACGCGCACTCAATGGCGCGACCGGATCGTATCCGCAAGGTTGGCGCGTGCGAGTATATGGCGATCGTCTCTACATACTGACACGCGAAACCGCAGGACCTGAACTGCATATCTTCAATATCGCCGATCCGACACAGCCTGCGGAAGTGGGGAGCGGTCTCAACCTGGGGCGCACTGTGACCGACCTCATCGTGCGCGATCAGATGATCGATGGTGTGATGCATCGTTTTCTGTTTCTTGCCGCGAAAGCAGGCCTGAAAGAATTGAGCGTGCTCGATGTGACTGGCGACACGATGCGCGAGATCGACATCTTCGATGCACCAGGCAGTGCAGATGCGACGAGCATCGCACTCTCCGGCAATCATCTCTATCTCGGGCGCGACAATGTCACCGGCGGTCCCGAGTTATACGTGTTCGACATGACCGATCCGACGCTCGATCTTGCGCAGCGTGTGATCGCCACCGCCGAAGTCGGCGCGCGCATCACGAGCATGCGCGCATGGGGCACGTATCTTTTTTTGAATGTCGCCAAGAGTGGAAAAGAGTTGCAAGTATGGAGCATTGCCTCTTCGTCGCCGATACTTTTAAAAACGGTTTCCGCACCGCACCTCGTCGAACGCGGTCTGGAAATCGACGGAGCATTATTGTACACCGTCCTGCAAGGAACACCGGTATCTTTACAAACGTGGTATGCGCCATAACTATCATCACCATGACGGCATGACACTTATCGAGACGATGATCTACCTCGCGCTCTTTTCGATCATCATGCTTTGCGGCATCGTGGCAATGTGGAACATCATCGACGCGACGCAACGCAACCGTGATGCGTTCATGATACAAGAAGAGGGGACATTCATTACCGATAAAATCGCATGGGCACTCAGAGGAGCAACAGTCGTCCACGCAACGGGAGACACGCTCACGATCACGCGGCCCGATCTTGTCGATGTCTCGCAGAGTCCTCTGACGATCATATCGCGCGACGGCGAGTTGCTGCTTGCACGCGGCACGAACGACCCGGTCTCCCTCAATGCGCATGGGTTTACAGTTACCGATGTGACATTTGCCGTCACCGATGCAACGGGCGATACACCGGCAAGAGTGGCGATCACATTTTACATTCATGACGTTCAGTTTTCATTGAACACAATTTTGTCACCATGAAACGCAACGGCTACATCGCACTCATGACCGTACTCATCATGTCCCTGATACTCGCAGGCATGACCGCCAATGTCGCATCGTCGGGTTTTTACGCACGCATGCACATCCTCGATGCCGAGTCCGCGGAAGCGGCACGCGCATTTGCGCGAGGTTGCAGCGATCATGCGGTCGCAGCGCTCATCGTCGACCCGTCGTACCGCGGTGACACGACCACGACCGAAGACGCGCTGACATGTTACGTGCTTCCTGTCGGACTTGAAGCGCGTGACACGCAGACGATGCGGGCAACCATACGCGTGCGCGCACAAACGCGCAACATCTACGTCAACACCGTTCGCACCGTTGACCTGCACAATATACATACCACACCCGCACTATCGTCGCCGCCACGGGATACTCCCACCGTCACGGACATTTCGTATCGAGAAGTACCGACGTTGCCCTGATGCGTTTTTATTTTTCCTTTTGCAATGGTATGTAGTGCTACCCCAACACATCGGTCAGGAAAAACAACAGCAGCAAATCAAGGAGAAACGTCGAACTGCCTATGAGAGAGTAACGAAGGAATCGTGCAATGCG
>CAZWIY010000045.1:0-6764 GCA_964634575.1 uncultured Candidatus Saccharibacteria bacterium
ATACGAATGATTCCGTATTTCGCGATCTCGATATCGACGATATTTATGGCGGTGGTACGGGCAAGGGTGTCGGTTTTTATGTCGAGCATTGGACGCGACGCACGGTCATTGAGAAGTTTTATATAGGACCGAAAGTCAGTGACGGCTTTATTACCGAATGGGCTGCTCCCGAATGGAACTATTCCGCTGCGGCAACCGATGTGACGTTGCGTAACGGGGTCATGGATACGACCAGGTTCGGCGCGTATCCCGATGTCGGCAACAAAAATACGACTATTGAAAATGTTACCTTTAAAAATCAATGGTACGCCGCAGTGATCGACCAGGGTATCAATACCGTACTGACCAATAACGATTATAGTGGCATCAAAGCTGGAGCCAAGATCAAAGCAGCGGGCCAGGGATGGTGATTATTAGTTTAACATCCCAATCACTCTATGAAGTCTAGCTTCGTTAGTGACCTGTACTGACGATTGTTTTCATTGATAGTGCAAGCAAAAAAGCGCGTGCGCTTATGGGCAATGAAAAGATTCATACCGAGGGAGGTACGATGTTGGGAACTTTGACCACACGGCTGACTGGCATCTTCGCATATCCTTAACGAGCGCAACGCACGGTGACCCAAAAAACACCCGGTATGGAGGGTGTTTTTTTGGGTAAAACTATGAGGAATATTACTTTTGTTCCGTCTCGCTTGCTTGTTTGTAAGAGAGCGTCATGCGATGTTCTGTAGGCTCAAAGAGACTGATCTTGAAGGAGTATGTCTTGCCGAGTCCCAATGCTTCGCGCAATGCCTCGGGCGATGCAAATTCTGAAATGTGCACGAGTCCGGCAACGCCTTCTTCGATGGACGCAAGCGCCCCATGCTTGTTGTATTTGATGATGACCGCTGAGACGATATCGCCTTTCTTGTACTTGGCCTTAGCATTTTTCCACGGGTCTTCGCGCAACGCTTTTATGGAGAGCGATACTTTGCCATCTTTGATCTCGATCACCTTGACGCGGATCGCATCGCCGATCTTGTAAAGCGTCTTAGGATCTTCGACGAGTCCCCAGTCTATCTCGGAAATATGGACAAGTCCTTCGAGGCCCTCCTCGAGTTTGACGAAGATACCGAAATCGACCGCGCCCGTGACGGTGCCGTCGAGCACATCGCCGACCTGATAACGGTTGACGATGCGGTCCTTATCTTCCTCTTGCGGACTTTTTTCGGAGAAGATCAGCTTGCCTTCTTTTGCGTCGGCCGTGATGATCGTGACCGAGAGACGCTGACCCACCAACGCTTTGAGTTCTTCAAGGATACGATCTTTATTGCCGTCCTCGACACGCGGATAGTGATCAGGTTTCAGCTGAGAAGCGGGCAGAAAGCCGGTAATACCTTGCCATTCGATCAGAAGACCGCCTTTGTTTGCTTCTCGGACGGGCAGTTCGAAGACACGTTTTTTAAGGATGGCATCTTCAGCTTCCGACCAAATGAGGGCTTGGCGCGCTTCCATAAGCGAAAGCTCGATGTAGCCGTCCTTATTTTCTTCATCCACCACTTTTGCGGCGATGAGATCGCCTTCTTTGACGCGTCGCAAGAGGTCGGCGGCGGTCATGTATTCGCGACCGTATATAATGCCACTACCGAACGGGTGCAAGTCGATATAGACGCGCCCTTTGGCGGTATGGATAACGGTACCCTCGACAAGATCTCCAATACGTGGCGGATTGGGCGATAGCGTCACCAAAGATCCCATCATGCTCTCTTTTTTGCGCGGCTTTTCAGCGTCGGCAACACCGGCTGTATTATTGTCCTCGGCCAGGACAGATGTGTTATCGGTCATAGTGTTTGAGCTAAAAAGTACTGCCCTAAAAGACGTCGTGGCATAAGCAGTGTTAGCTTTTCAGCGTGTGATAAATAACGTAGAGAGTATAATGCAAGATTGCGCACTTGTAAAGCGTGTATTTCTCGCTTCTTTTGGAGGCAAGTGGTATACTGAGACGTACACGAAACGGGGTATTTTTTCTATGGTTATCACCTATCATACGGCGGAATGTTTCAAGATATCATTTGGCGATACGACGATCGTCTGTAATCCGATCTCGAAAGACAGCTCGCTCAAACAAGCGAAGTTCGGTTCCGATATCGTGCTGCAAACGCTTAACCACGCCGATATGAATGGGGCGGAGAGCATGTCATACGGCGATCGAACGCCCTTTGTTGTGTCCGGTCCCGGCGAATATGAGATAAAAAACGTGATCATTCACGGCTTTCCGACCGTGTCGCATTACGGTGGCGTCGAACGCATCAATACCGCATACATTTTTTCGCTCGAAAACATGAAACTCTGTTTTCTGGGTGCTCTCGATGAGAAAAAACTTCCGGCCGAAATGAAGGAGCAGTTGGACGAGATTGACTTGTTGTTTGTGCCTATCGGCGGCGAAGGCGTGTTGTCGCCCGACGATGCGCATGAATTGGCGGTCGAACTTGAACCGCGTGTGATCATCCCTATGCATTATGGCGAGATCGGTGTAAAAAACGCGCTCGCGCTTTTCCTCAAAGAAGAGGGCAGTGAAGTGCCGCAGACGCTCGATAAACTGACGATCAAACGCAAAGATCTCGAAACAAAAAACGGAGAAGTCATTATTTTACAGTCATAACCGGTATGTCATACCAGCGTCCAAATAGATTCCTTTCTTTTGTTGAGCGTATGCGCCAAAAACCAAAAGAGGTGCGTCAGGCGTATGCGTTAGGTGTCGCGAGTGTCGTCACCGGACTTATTGCTGTGGTGTGGATCGGCACGATCGTCGTGACGGGCGAATATCCGGGCGTGACCGACGAGCAACGCGACCAGTTTGCGGCGGTGCAAGACTCCTCGGCGCAACGTTTCGATATGTTCAAAAATGAATTTGTAAAACAGACGGAGGAATCGCCGGAACGGGAGCGCGTTAAGCAATTGATTACGCAGTTGCAGCAACAGCGAGAGCAGACAGCGAGCGCTGCATATGGTGCCAATAGTGCGTTTTCGGCATCAACGACCGATGGTACGTACGGCGAGGGGACTATGAGTGCCGATCCGTCCGATACCTCGTCATCGAATCTACCGGCTTCATCTTCAGATAATTATGGCACGAACTACTAAAGACACAGCACCAGAGACGCCGCGCGACAAGGATCTTGGTATCATTCCGGCAAATATCAGTGCCGAAATGCGCGAGTCGTATCTCAATTATGCGATGTCGGTCATCACCTCGCGCGCGCTTCCCGATGTGCGTGACGGCCTCAAGCCCGTACATCGCCGCATTTTGTATGCGATGCATCGCCTGGGATTGTCATCGTCTGCGAAGTTCCGCAAGAGCGCAACGGTCGTCGGTGAAGTGCTCGGTAAATACCATCCGCACGGCGACTCTGCAGTGTACGATGCGCTGGTCAAAATGGCACAGGAGTTTACCATGCGCTATCCGCTTATCTTAGGGCAAGGCAACTTCGGCTCGATCGACGGTGACAATGCTGCTGCGATGCGGTATACCGAAGCCAAAATGTCCCGTATTACGGGAGAACTCTTGCGTGATCTCGATAAAGAGACCGTCGATTGGCGTCCCAACTACGACGGATCGCAGCGGGAGCCGGTGGTGCTGCCTGCGGCGGTGCCTAATTTGCTTTTGAACGGTACCTTGGGCATCGCGGTCGGCATGGCGACCAATATCCCACCGCATAACCTGCGCGAGGTCGTCGATGCGACGATACATCTTATAGACAACGAAGATGCTTCGGCCGAGGAACTTTTTTCCTACGTCAAAGCTCCCGATTTTCCGACGGGCGGTATCATTTTCAATGAAAAAGAGATACGTCATGCGTACGCGACCGGCAAAGGCGGCATGACGGTGCGAGGAGAAACCGAGATCGTCGAGGACAAGAAAGGGACGTTTTCGATCATCGCCCGTTCCATACCGTATCGCGTCAACAAAGCCGACCTTATTACCAAGATCGCCGATCTCGTGCGTGAGAAGAAACTCGAAGGCATCAAAGACTTGCGCGATGAATCGACGAAAGACGTTCGCATCGTCATCGAGCTAAAGAGCGGAGCGCAGCCGCAGAAAGTGCTCAACTATTTATATAAACATACCCAGCTCGAAGATACATTTCACCTCAATCTCGTTGCGCTGGTCGATGGCGTGCCGCAGACGTTGTCTCTCAAGGCCGTGCTTGAACGATTCCTGCTTCATCGTAAAGAAGTCGTCCGTCGTCGCTGCGAATTCGATCTCAAGAAAGCGAAAGACCGAGAACATATTTTGCTTGGCCTCAAAAAAGCCCTCGACCATATCGACGAGATCATCCAGCTCATCAAAAAGTCCAAGAATCGCGACGATGCGAAACAGGGACTCATGACGAAGTTCAAGTTTTCCGACCGACAAGCGGAGGCGATCCTCATCATGCAGCTTCAGCGTCTCTCGGGGCTCGAGCGCAAAAAGATCGAAGACGAACTCAAGGAAGTACAAGCGCTTATCGCATGGCTCGAAGATCTTCTCAAGCATCCAAAGAAAATGGCGGCACTCATCAAGACGGAACTGTTGGAGATCAAAGAAAAATACGGTGATGACCGGCGCACCAAAGTCGTCAAGGGAGGCGTCAAGATGCTCACCGACGAAGACTTGGTGCCCGAAGAAGAAAGCGTGCTCGTGCTCACGGCTGGCGGTTATCTCAAACGCACCAATCCCGATGAATATCGCAAGCAAAAGCGCGGTGGCGTCGGCGTCGTTGACCTTGACACCAAAGAAGAAGACTTCGTCACGCTCTTTCTCAATGCCAATACGCACGACGACCTGCTCTTTTTCACCAACAAAGGCAAGGTATATCAGATCAAAATGTTCGAAGTCCCCGAAGCGCGGCGTGCAACACGCGGCAAGTCTATCATGAATTTCCTGCCGTTTACCGAGGGTGAATATGTCACATCGATCGTGGCGATGACCAAAGCGCTCAAAGCATCCGGCGGTGCCATGCTCATGGTGACCAAAGATGGCGTTGCCAAAAAGGTAAAAGCCGATGATTTTAAAGATGTGCGGCGTGGAGGCATTATCGCTATCAAACTCAGCGCCGGAGACGAGCTCATCGACGCTTCATTTGTCGAAAAAGGTGACACGGCTCTCTTAGTCAGCACGAAAGGGCAGAGCATACGTTTTAAAGAGGGCGACTTGCGTGTTATGGGTCGTGCTGCGGCCGGCGTACGCGCGATGAAGCTTGGCAAAGGCGATCAGATCGTCAGTGCAGCCATTGCCCGGAGTGTGGATGAAAAAGATTTGGAACTTTTGGTACTCGCGCATGCCGGATATGGTAAAAAGACCGCCCTCAAAGAATTCAAGATCCAAAAACGCGGCGGATCGGGCATCAAATGCGCAAGCGTTACTGACAAAACCGGACCGCTCATTGCTGCGCGTATTCTCGATGCCACCAAAGAGGAACTGGTCGTGATCTCCAAGAAAAGCCAAGTATTGCGGACTGGCATCGGCGAGATACCGGCTCTCGGTCGCTCGACACAAGGTGTGCGCATTATGAAATTGCGCTCAGGCGATGCGATCGCTTCACTTATCTGCTTGTAGGGGATTACGTGCTTTTTTTTCAAGATGCGTGCGTGTATGATGAGTAATACGCATGGCATTTGCGAACCCAAAAAAAATCATCGAAGAAATCGGCCTCATGGCGGGACAGGAAGTCGCTGATTTCGGTGCCGGTGCAGGGTACTATGCCTTAGCAGCGGCCGACAAAGTTGGTGGCGAGGGCGCGGTATATGTCATAGACATCCAGCAAGAACTGCTCACCAAAGCAAAGAGTCATGCAAGCGAAATACAACGCAAGGCGCTCCATTTCATACAAGGCGATCTCGAAGAAGAGCATGGCTCGCATCTCAAAGACGGCCTGCTTGATGCGGTCATCATTGCCAATGTCCTCTTTCAACTTGAGAACAAGGCGGCATGCCTCAAAGAAGCGCATCGCGTTCTGAAAGGAGGCGGTTTGTTGCTGATCACCGATTGGGCAGGTTCGTTTGACGGTATTGGTCCGCAACAGGAATATCTTTTTTCAAAAGAGCAAGCATTAGCAATGACGCAAGAAATCGGTTTTGAAAAAGTGCGCGAATTTGATGCGGGAGGTTATCATTGGGGTTTATTATGTAGAAAACATGGGTAAGGAAGATAAGACATTTCAATACATCGTCATCGCTATTTTTATCGCGCTTGCCGTCATCGCGGTAATCGTCTTTGCGTTGTATCGATCCAGTTCGTCGACCTCGAGTTCGGTATCCATTACCGTATGGGGCACCATTGACGCCTCAGCGATGTCGGGCATGTTATCGCAAGCAGCACAGAAAGCGCCAGGACTCAAGGGTGTCACTTACAAGCAGATCGATGAATCTGTATATATCGAGACACTCACGCAGGCATTTGCGGAGGGTCGGGGGCCTGACCTCTACATTGTCGACGAATCACAACTGTGGGGTGAGTTTCCAAAACTGACCCCAATCAGCTATCAAACGATGACGGAACGTCAATTTCGCGATACGTTTTTTGACGGAGCGGAACTCTATCTTTTTGGCAATGGCATCATGGGTATACCCATTGCTGCGGACCCGCTCGTGTTGTACTGGAATAAAGATCTTTTCACTGATGCCGGCCTGGTTTTGCCTCCGGTATACTGGGATGAACTTTTCACGCTTGCATCCAAACTCACCAAACGTACCGACGATGGCAAGATAACGCGAAGCGCTGTTGCATTGGGGGCATACGAT
>CAZWIY010000046.1:0-6738 GCA_964634575.1 uncultured Candidatus Saccharibacteria bacterium
AAACCATCCGATCTCGTCAATCTTGTGCGGCTCGCCGTTTTTTACTTGCGTCGGATCGACGAGTACTTTGAAATCAAACGCGATCCAATGCGTCGGCATGCCTTCATGCTCCCGATGCACTTCTCGAAATCCTAAAAATTCGTGATCGAGCACGTCGGCCCCGTATTCTTCTTTGATCTCTTTGCGTAGCGTCTCTTCGATCGTATCGCCAAATTCAAGACCGCCACCGCCTGGATCCCACTTGCCATGTTCGTCGCGGCAGTTCTTGCTGCGTTTGCCGAGGAGATAGTTACCCTTGCCGTCATGGCACATAAACACGACCGTGATACCCGTAAAATCGACACCTTTTTTCATATTGAAACTGTAACATTACTATGAAAAAGTTGCTAGTTTGCTTATTTTCAGTAGGATAGACATAATGTGCGTGTAGCTGTTTTGGTTTTGTAAGGGAAGGTTACCTGCGCGTGTAGCTCAGTTGGTTAGAGCATCGAGCTTATACCTCGACGGTCCCTGGTTCGAGTCCAGGCACGCGCACAAAAAAGTTCCCGCGAGTTTGTGGCCCGCGGGAAGTCGTATAGAATATCTAATTGTTGATGAGTGTCCATGGAAGCTCTTTGCCGCCCATGAATACGGGAATATGACCGACTGATGGCGTCACCCGAAGAGGTTCACGTTTGATCGTCATCATCTCCAAGCTCACTTGCATTCCATAGATGTTAAGGAAGTTCTCGGAAAGAAATGCTCCGAGATGATTCAATGCGCCATCCTCATCGAAGACGGTTGTATACATCTCAACGGCCGCTGGTGCAGTGAAGATTCCTGCCGCACAACCATAGCATTGTGATTTTGCAGCATCACCATGAGGAGCTGAATCCGTTCCTGCCCCAAAGCGACGATTGCCAGATGTCACGTGCTTACGCACCCGCAATCGGTGTTCTTCGCGTTTTGGAACTGGCTTGCAATAATGGCCGGGATTCATGCCTCCCGAGAACATGGCGTTACGATTGATCATCAGATGATGTGCAGTCACTGTCGCGTACATCGGGTGATCAACTTGTGCGACGAAATCAGCCACACGACCATCGGTCAGGTGTTCGTATACGGTGATCAATCCCGGAAAGGCTCTGAGTAGAGGGATCACATCGCGTTCTAGAGAAACAATCTCGCGGTCAAATTCATCGACATCTCCTTCAACAGCTTCGAAATGTCCGAGTAGTGGAATCCCTTCTCGCTCCATCGCTTCAAACACTTTATAGCGTCCCAGGAGATCTCGGACACCATGGTATGAGCCGGTCGTTCCACCTTTACCTTCTTGATCTGCCATATAGAGCTTAACAGCACGCCAAGATCCTTGACGGTATCCTGTCACCACCTCTTCCGGTGTAATACGGTCCGTCAAATAGCATGTCATACGAACCTTGAAATCAGAGTCTCGAGGTATCGCCTTCTGAATTTCTTTAGTATAGTTTCTTGCTTTGTATATCCTGGACGTCTGGTATGGATCCGGAAGGTTGCCCATAATGACCGCCCCTGCTGCTTGCTGGGCAAGCGTGTAAGGAAGTACGGCTCTGAGCATTGGGCCGCTGCGTATGTGGAGATGCCGATCGAACCATCGAGGAATGATAACGGTGTTCGTCCTGGTAGACATTGTCGGTACTCCTAGTCTTAGCGTTGTTGTGTTGAGAGGAACAAAATAAACCGTGGAGGGATTACTTGATGCACTGTAGCACATACAGTACAAAAACAAAACGGCGCCCAAAGGCGCCGTCAAGGAAGAAGGTAATGTCGTGGTCAACACCATAATTCGTGGGCCGTTGCGATGATACTTTTGAGGCGCCATGGTCGTGTGGTGGCGACGGTGGCGAAGCTGATGCCATTTGCGCCGGCTGTCCATGCTTCTTTCACGTGAGAGGGGCGATCGATACCGCCACACGCTATGATGGGCTTTGTGAGGCCGATATGTCTCGCTTTTATAATCCATCCGATCATGAAGGGAAAGAGGGGTGATCCTGACAGCCCCCCGCCTCCATATTGCGCAAGCGGAGAACCTTTGGGAAAAAGTCGTTGCCAGTCAATCACATCCGATTGTCCAAATGGGACGGTGTTGGAAATGATCAGCGCCGCGCATGCATCATGTTCCGCGATAGTACATGCATCCTCAATAGGGGTAAGAAGATTGAGCTTAACGATGAGCGGGATGCTCAGCTCGCTCAGTAGATCGAGATGTTCGGGTGTTTCTCGCACCATGGCCAAAGCGTCATGTCCTGTGTTGGGGCATGAGACGTTGAGTTGGAGCGCAATGCGGGCACAAAATTCAGAGAGGCGGGGCCTCAACAACGTTACGAGTGTTCTCGTTTCCGACAATCGCGCATCACGATCTCTTTTGATCGGCATATACGAGATCTGAAACGGCTCACGCTGCTCCTGCCACGTGCCGCATCCCAACAGTGCGCTAAAACCCGGGCTGCTTAAACCAACCGCATTGAGCATCATGCCATGGCGCGGATAGACTTTGATGCATCGAGGAAACCGCTCGCTGGGCTTCCAGTCTTTCGTCAAAGGCATGTTGCCCACATGTTCGTTGACGGGGGATGTTTTGGCGACAAATGTTACGCCGTCGAATGTAAATCCTGGCATGATATGATGGAACAACCGATAATGCCAGTATTCACGCCAACCAAAAAACCCATGGACCCCAGCTGCAGCCCATACAGGATGGAACCTGATGCCTTGTAAATACATTGTCACACACTCCTAACAACGTACAGACCTTGCCCGAGTGTAGCTGATACGGCGCTGCATCGCAAATGATGCGCCATGTGTGCTAGTATGGTGGCTATTATGCAAAGCCAGTTAGCACAGGCGTGGGTCATCATAAAAACCGCATTTCAGCGCAATTTTACCTATCGCTTCACGGTCATGATGTATCGTTTGGGCGAAATCGCCGAAGTGCTCGTGCTTATTTTCATGTGGACTGCGGTGTATGCGAGCACCGGCGGTACCATAAAGGGCTTTACGCTTCAAGAAATGATCACGTATGTTCTGGCTGGTAATTTATGCTTCGCTATTGTAAGAAATTTTCTTCCCTCATATGTATCAGAAATGATTAATTCGGGAAGACTTTCTATGTTTCTCGTAAAACCGATACCGTTTATCAAATATATTTTTATTAATGAATTGGGTAGAACATTTTTGGCAACGGCTATCTCAATCATTACGCAAGTTGCCATCATTTACTTTTTTCTAGACAAGATCATTATCAATACCGATCCACGTTACCTCGGTCTCATGCTCGTGATGGTCTTCTTTGCGTTTGTCATCGAACTGTTGATCGGATTTCTCATCGGTACCGTCGCGTTTTGGACGGAAGAGGTCGAAGGACTTCTGACCTCTATCGACCGCATCAAACGTTTTTTCTCTGGCGGCTATTTTCCACTCTCGCTGTTGCCTGCAGCCGCGCTTTCCATTGGCAGCTACTTGCCGTTTGCTTATTCTTTTTTCATCCCCGCATCGCTGTATCTCAAAAAGATCACATTGCTGCAGGGTGTGCACGGTATACTGGTGCAGGTTGTGTGGATCGCAGTCTTGTCAGTGATCTTGTCCATCGTATGGAAACGAGGCCTGCGTCGCTACGAAGCGACCGGCTCATAATGAAAATATATGCCACCGATCATACACGTCAAACAAGTTATCAAGCACTACGAATTTTACCGCAAAGAGGCCGGGCTTTCCGGTACGCTTAAGGCGCTCGTGTATCGGAAAAAATTATTTGCCGAGGCAGTAAAGGGCATCTCTTTTGATATCGCAGAGGGCGAGATGGTCGGTTTTCTCGGCCCCAATGGCGCTGGCAAGACGACAACCCTCAAGATGCTTTCGGGCATCCTTCATCCGACCTCCGGCGACATTTCCGTACTGGGCTTTACGCCGCACGAGCGGAAGAAAGCATTCAAAAAACAATTCGGCATCGTCATGGGGCAGAAAGACCAGCTGATCCGGCAGCTTCCGGCAATGGACAGCTTCCTCCTTTTTCAAGCATTTTGCGAAATACCCGACCGCGAGTTTCGCGCAACACTCGATGAGCTCGCCACACTACTTGATGTGAAAGATTTTCTCGACGTGCAGGTGCGCAAGCTCTCATTGGGGCAACGTATGAAATGCGAACTGATCGGCGCCTTGTTGCATAAGCCGAAAGTCCTGTTTCTTGACGAGCCAACGATCGGCCTCGATGTCGTGGCACAGAAAAACATCCGTGATTTTATCAAGAAGTATAATCGAGAAAAGAAAACGACGGTTATACTCACGTCGCATTACATGGACGACATCCGTGCATTGTGCGATCGGGTGATCATTATCAATTTCGGGACCATCATATATGATGGCAAATTCGAAGCGCTCGTCGCTTCGTATGTGCACGATAAAGTGATCAAGGTGACGTTTACTGAAGTGGTTGCGAAAGAAAAGCTGGCGCCGTTTGGAATAGTTGAAGTGTTTGAAGATCTGCAAGCGCTCGTGCGCGTACCACGCGAGCACGTCAAACGCATTGCTGCCGATATGATCGCTTCATCACTCCCGATCGACGATATCCTCATCGAGGAAATGCCGGTGGACGATATTGTTCGGGCAATTTTTAAGGATGTGCAAGGCTGACAACAGAGAATTATACTACTCAAAATGCAGCCTTTCGTTTTTTGTTTCGACCAATGAAGCAAGAAGGGGATACTTTTTGAGTGTTGGATCGTCTGTAACCAGTCGGATCGCTTCGGTACGCGCAGCCTCGACCATTTTGATGTTTTTGATCGCTTCCATACCCAGGTCGGTGATGCCTGCTTGTGAGCGGCCGCCAAGTTCGCCCGGGCCGCGGATCGCGAGGTCGTGCTCGGCAAGTTCGAAACCGTTTTTCGCGGTCTTGAGCGCTTTAAGGCGCGTGAGGGTCGTTTGCGATTTTGATTCGGCGAAAACATAGCAGTATGCCTGATGATTGGAGCGGATGACGCGTCCGCGCAACTGGTGTAACTGCGCGAGACCGAAACGCTCGGCGCCTTCGATGATGATGACCGTTGCGTTGGGGACGTTGACGCCCACTTCGATGACCGATGTCGCAACGAGGACATCGAGCTCGTGATTTTTAAATCGCATCATCACGTCTTCTTTCACTGTTGCCGTCATCTTGCCGTGCAACATGCCGATACGAAACTCGGGAAAGATTTTTTTCTGCAAACGCACGGCTTCTTCTTTGACCGATTTCACATTGAGCGATTGTTCTTTTTGCGGATCGGGCTCGTCGATACGCGGACAGATGACGTAGGCTTGTCTTCCGTCCAAAAGTTCTTTGCGCACTGCCTCATACGTCGCCTTGCGTCCGATGGGCGTGATAATGTCGGTAATGATCGGCTTGCGGCCAGTGGGCATTTCATCGAGCAGCGTCAGGTCGAGATCGCCGTAAATGGTCAGGGCAAGCGTGCGCGGTATCGGTGTTGCGGTCATGGACAGCAAGTGAGGGACGATCGCATCCTTGCGGGTGAGTAGCTGACGTTGTGTCGTGCCGAAGCGATGTTGTTCGTCGATGATGACGTAGGCGAGGTTTTTGAACCCAACGCTTTTTTGAATGAGTGCATGCGTGCCGATGAGGATCGGGATCTCGCCGTTTTTGACCCACTTCAAAAGCTGCGCGCGCGATATATCGGTTGCTTTGGTCGGATGCACTTTTGAAGGAAATTTTTTACAGCCTGACGAAGTAATGAGGCCTATCTGAATGGGAAGATGGGAAAAGTAAGAGATAAACGATTCGAAATGCTGTTGCGCCAAGATCTCGGTCGGTACCATATATGCGACCTGCAGATTGCCGAAGTCTTTTTTATCGGGGTGCGTTGTCACCACGGCGTATGCGGTCGAAGCGGCGACTGCTGTTTTGCCACTTCCGACATCGCCTTCGAGCAGGCGCGCCATAGGGTGCGATTTTTCAAAATCAGTCAAAATAGCATCGATCGCTTTTCGTTGCGCGCTCGTCGGCTCAAATGGAAAGCGTTTGATAAAAGCGTCGGTATGGGTGCGGTCAACGTGTACCGAGAGCGCCTGCTTTTCCATGAGGGCATGGCGCATTTGCTGACGCGAGAGCTGGATCGCAAAGACTTCTTCAAATGCGAACCGTTTACGTGCGGCATCTTTGTCTTGTGCGCGTCGCGGGGTGTGGATCCATATGAGCGCCGTTTTAAGCGTCGGCAAGTTATATCGTTTCAAAATTTCTATAGGGATCGGGTCCACGACCGTTTCAAGACCGTCTCGCTGGAGTACTCGCTCGATAGCGTGGCGCAGCCATTTCGACGTGATACCCTGACTTTCAGGATACATCGCGAAAAATGTTTCTTCTTGCTCTGAATTGCTCTTCGAATCCTCGCTGGCTGTCGTTTGTTTAAAAAGTGTGTCGTGGGTGTCGATCGGCAGGTCGTGAGCATGTTCGATTTCCGGATTGGCAAAATATAGTTTGCCTTCCGTGCCGGTGACGCGGCCCGAGAGTTTGACCATTGTGCCTTCCGTGAGCATCTTGGCAATATACGGCTGATGAAACCAGATGATCTTCATCCGTCCGGTGCTGTCTTCGATCCACGCCTCGGCCACCGGCTTTTTCGTCTTCCACGATCGTCGCGTTTCAAGACCTACGATGCGGCCGTATAGGATCGCCTCATCGTTTTTCTTGAGTGTCGCGATGGTGCGGATTTCGGAGAGGAGTTCGTATCGTGT
>CAZWIY010000047.1:0-6645 GCA_964634575.1 uncultured Candidatus Saccharibacteria bacterium
GAGCTCGTGTGGATGCGCAAGAAAGTGAATCCCAAATTCTTCATGCCCGCATACGGTTATCATTCGATGCTGCGCTGTCACGCGCAGGCCAATATCGACGCAGGCTTTCCAAAAGAAAATATCGTATTGCCCGACAACGGCACGCTTATCGATATCATCGAAGGAAAGGAGATGATCGTCCGCAAGGAAAAAGCGCCGTCGTCTTTGATGATGGTCGACGGCTTTGCGATCGGCGATATCCAGGAGGTCGTCATCCGCGATCGCAAAACCTTGGCTCAAGACGGCATGTTCGTCATCATCGCGACCTTAAACATCAAGACCGGGAAATTGCGCAAATCGCCCGATATCATTTCGCGCGGTTTCGTATACCTGCGCGAATCGCAGGACCTGTTGGCGCAGACGCGCATCATCGTCAAAAAGACGGTCGAGGAAAGCACCGAGGGTATGCATCCGATCAACTTCGACTTTGTGAAAAACAGCGTCACGGATGCCGTTGCCCGCTTCCTCTTTCAAAAGACCAACAAGCATCCGATCGTCATACCCGTGGTATTGGGAGTGTAAAATATAAGACGAATGTTATGGGCGTTCTATCTCTTTTCTGACCGCATCAAAACGGGCTTTGAGGTCTTGCGCTTCAGCACGGACGATCTCATCGAGGTTGGGGATTTTCAGTTTCAAAAATGACAGGACCGCTTCTTGGTGCGCCGCATTGCTCGTATCGGCTGACGCGCGCTCGACGAGCGTATTGAAGGCATCGAGGTCGGCATCGGCAAGCTGTGTCGTCGCTTGCAACAATACCGACTCAAACAGCGCATCCGCCATATCGCCGAAGAATTCTTCCTGCTCTTCCGGCGACAAAAGATCGATGCCCCATTCTGCCGCAAGAGCGGAAAGATACTCCTGCATACTAGCATTCGTTTGTGGTTGTGTGGTGTCAATGTCGCTCATGTTATTTTGCAATTATCCAATTTTTATCTTTACGTTGGTCATACCATGAAAATATTCCCTTCCATGGTAGAGTGAATGGTTACCTCTCCAAAAACCAGAGCCACTTCGCCTACCGCCTCCATAATTGCTCAAACGTTCTCGTTCCCACTGCGCCCGTTCATGCTGCTCATCGGCTTCCATGCGAGCTAGGCTTTTTGCCTGAGAAGGGTCAATCGGTGTCTTGTCTATTGCTTGCCCTGTTCTTTCATCTATCAATGCCATCATTTGTATTTTTTGATTAGGAAGATATATCCCCTTGCCTCCGTATTCAGGCATCTTTTCAAGATGATAGCCCGGCATTTTCGCCCCACGAGAGAGTGCGTACATGATCTGTCTGTTTGTATATCCTGACGGATCGATCACCACGCCTTTGATATTGCCGATCGGGAGATCTTTGGTGATCACCTCACTACCGGACGGCGCGCCGGCAACCTCTGCCGGCGATGCATACCCCGGGTTGGTCGTCTCGACTACCGTACCGTCTGGATATACTTTCGTCACATGACCAGCGCCGTCAGGTACGTATTCAAATTGACTTTTTATAGGCTCTGGCACACCTTCAAGTGAGGGAGTCCTGGGCGTTACGGGATCTGCCGAGACAGCAGGGGTGGCCGCTGGCGTAGCAGGTTGAGTACTGATCCACTCGATAGTCTTGGGTTTGGCATCGACAAAATGTCCGGCACGCACCTGTGCGGCGCGTTCAAGGAGCGACTCGGGAGTATCCAAAGGACCAATCGGCGTTTTACCTGACCGAGAGAGCGCATCGATGCGATTGACCATGTC
This sequence comes from uncultured Candidatus Saccharibacteria bacterium, assembly GCA_964634575.1. GTDB lineage: Bacteria > Patescibacteriota > Minisyncoccia > Phycocordibacterales > UBA12088 > CAZDRD01. The sequence continues at coordinate 1,771 of CAZWIY010000047.1, forward strand.
ACGTACTGCATCGACGGACACACCCTTTGCCTGAGCAAATTGTTCAAGCGCGGTCGGGTCCGTTGAGTCTGTTATTTCCTTGAGGTGCATGATATTTTCCCCACGCACAATATTCCAAAAGCGAGTATTGTCATGCAAGCCAAACTGTTTTTCGAGTGCCGTTCTACTGTTATCGATCAGATGTCCGACATCATGACCGCGCGGCGCACGAGGCTCCCAACCATGTGGCCTGCCGCCGGCAGGACGTACTGCATGGCGGTCTTGCACAGACAAGTTGTGTTCGCTCCCGCCCGACCCAACACCTTTAATACGATCGATTTCTGCCTGTATCTGACTCTTATCAAGTTCGACTTGATAATGCTGACCTTCAGCAACACGATTGATGTTGCCATGCTGTGCATGAAAGCCTTCGTCATGTCCATGACTGAGTGCCAAACGATACGCGACGCGTCCTCGTTCAACCTGACTAAGTTCAGGATGTTCAGCTTTCAGCTTTTCATCGATCACGCGTGCAATACCTTGCCCGTGTTTGTAGTCGCCTTCAAGCAAAACGGATGATGCGGGTTTGGGAGGTGCGGCTTCATTGCCAATCGCCGCCTTGATCGCATTATCGATATTAGCCCTTCCGGCCGGAGTAAGATCGCCGTGAACATCAGGAATATTCTCAGCGGCCACAGGTTTTTGTAGATGCTGCCCCAATACAGTCTTTGCTTCGGCTTCACGAGCAGCATCATACAATCCTATCTTACTCCGTAATACATCACGAGCAGATTCCAAGTCCGGCTGCTCAGAAAGTTCTTTTGCTGCTTTACCTAAGTGCGATATCCCTTCTAGGTAGCCCCGCATTGTTTTGGTAGGATCAAGATTGGCCAAATTCTTCGCACTGAAATCCCAGTCCAATGGCGCATCGGGGTTGTGTGCAAGTCCGCTGACTACATCACTCGCCGACATGCCTGCGGCCATACCGACACCCGCGGCCGTTGCGGTTCCTGCACGTTTTATATTTCGAGTAGTACGCTTGATACCGAGCCGTTCCTTCCTTGCCTGAGAAAGACTCTTTTCCGAAAACTGCTCATGCTGCTCTTGCATTTTGTTGGCTTCACGATTATCTGCAAATCGATCGACACCAAGTTTGGTCACTATACCCGAACCTATACCGATAGTACCCCCAATAAACCGACGTTGAGCTGCCAGCGCAGCAGCTCCTCCCGCAGCTATAGCTGTCCCTCCGGCAAGAAACGCTCCTCCGGCGGCAACACCTGCCGATATTCCCGTACCAATGGTGATCTTTGCCCACAATGGTTGCTTTCGGTACCATTGATACCCTTGCTTGATTGCTCGAATAGCTTTGTACTGCGATTCGGTTTTTGCGTCACCCACCACCTGTGCCTTCTCAACAAGCGCGACCGCGTTGTCGATATGTTTGTCGAGGATCACTTCATGTAAAGCAGCATATCTCCGCTCCATGTCCTCAGATGCTTCTTGAGGAGCTGTCGAACGTTCTTGTACAAACAATGCTAGTCTTTCCTGTCGCTCGTCACGCACACGATCAAGTAGTTCATTGTATTTTTGTTCTGCGGCTTGCATCTCTTTTTTCTTTTCATTCACCGGACCGGAAAAAGCCGAGAATAATCTCGTCACAACTCCCGTATCTTTTTTTGCTTTTTCAAACGCAGTAATGGAATCAAAATATGCTTGTTCCGCAGCAATCATATCCTTGCGATAGGCTTGATACTTTTCTCTCGCCTCTTGCCAAGGTGTTTTTTCCGCTCCGGTTGCTGGAGTACCAGGTGCCGCAGGAGCATCCGGTGCCCCGGGAGTTGGAGGGGTGGTTGTGCCGCCGGCAGGCGGCGTTGCAGAAGTACTAGGAGCTGCTGGTGGTACGGAAGGAGAAACAGTCGGTGCGGCGGCTGGTGTTGGTGGTGTCGCAGGTGCAGCGGGGGTACCGGAAGGTATTGGTGCAGCAGAAGGTGTGGGAGAGGAGGTGTCAGGCGATGTGGGCGGCACAGGCGTAGTATCAGATTGCGTCGGTGCAGTTGGTGGAGCACCTTTCTGTTGGTCTTGGTTATATAATATGTCTTGAGGAAATGGAGAAAAAAGTTGTTTGTCCTCGTCATGTAATATTTGATAAGGAAATCCCGGGTCATATTCTTCAGTTTGTAGTGAAGGAAGTTCAGAATCATCGATATCCCGTGCTTCTGCGGATGTTGTGGGTGCTGTATCTGATGTTTTTATTGGAGGAATTGGTAAATATGGCTTGAGTGATCGACGCTCTTTCTTGGATGAAGCATGGGCTAAATTGTTAGTTGTTGGTTCAGGCACAATAATGTCCATTCCATCAGTAATGTCGGGTGTTGGTTTTTGGTCAGGCAACTCATCAATATCTTTTTTAATCGCTTCAAGGGTCTCCCGATTCTCCGTAAGATTCTCAGGGCCATCAATGAGGGTTTTGCCATATGCTTGACCAATACGTATCCCGATATCCTTCGGTACTGTTGCATATCCTTTTTTTCTTAACAACTGATACAGGCTGTCTCTCTTCTCAGAAAGCTCTTTTTGTTCTTTACTTCCTAACTGTGATTGGGTAATCTCTATACTAGGTCCATCGTCAGCATCCTCTTGGCTTCCAGTTTTTGGTTCCGCTTCTATACCGGAATTATCGTGCGGATCTACAGAGGCATCATTAACTACATCCAGTTGCTGTGGGGATGGTTGGGGTTTTGGCTGAAATTCATTCTCAAGATCTTGATACTGCTTAATAGCCCACGTAAGCACTCGTGGATCACTGTCGCCCTCCTTCTCAATTTCGTTATCAATTTGGCTGATTTCCCTTTCCAAATTTTTTCTGTCTTCACTGCCTTTGGGAAAACTTCTTGATAGCTCCACAAGTGCATCACGCAAGTCATTCGCCCTTTCATTTAATTGACTAAGGGTTAATGGCTCTTGCCCTATTCCTGCTGGAGGCCTTTCACTCATACTATATTATATGTATCGTCTATTATATCCTGCGCTTGTGGCGGTGATAAGGGCTCGTAGTGGATATCATTTTCCCATTTTATAAAGACGCTGCACCTCGACAAGCGACAGCGCACGATTGTACACCCGCACGTCGTCGAGCCGACCCTTCATATAACTGCTCCCCTGCGTCGACCCGATCCTGGCGTTGGTCAGATAGGAGATCGAGGCGCCGGAATCGTTATCGATAATCGTGGCCGCTTTCTCAACGCCGTTGATGTAAATATGCATACCATTTGCATTGGTACCGTCAGAGGTCGCGACGACATGTATCCATTTGCCCAAGCTGATAGCCGGCGTCCCGCTCGTTGTGATGAAATTTCGCAAGGACCCGCTGGTACAGATCGTCCATTCGATCTGTTCGGACGTGTTGATGACGACGTCCCATCCGCCGCCCGTACTATGACGATGCGATATGATGCCTTTGCTTTGCGTATCGTCATTGGTATACACCCATGCACTGATGGAAAACGGATTGCTGGGCTGAAATGAATAATTGGCACCAAGGTCGACAAAGTCGTCGACACCATCGAGACTGATCGCTTGGCCGATCGCACCCGGAGCGGTTGTCGACGCATGATTTTTCCAATCGCCATTGATACCCTGCCCACTACGGTCGCGGATCTCGGCAGTCGGCAATGCAAGGTTGATGTACGGACCATCCATCGTCCACCAACCGATCAGATCAGACTGCTGAGCGACATCGACGCCGCGGGGTGGTATGGCAACACCTACTCTCGTGGTAGCGCCCATTTGGTAAAGCCGCAATACTTCTGCGGGAGCGAGAGCGCGATTATAGACACGGATATCGTCGAGCGCCGCATTAATGTTATCGTTACTTCCATCACCACCTACGGAAAGATTACCGTTTGAATTGAGCAACGTGCCCGTTGGCGCACCCGATGCGCTGGTCGACACATCAATACCGTTGATGTATATCTTTGGCGATTGACCTGCCGTCCAGGTACCCACCACGTGATACCAGTTGCCGACCGCGAGCGTCGTGTTGGATGAGATGCTACCCAACGTGAGGCTGGTATTTTCAACATCAAACTTGACGATGTTACCGCTCGTCATCCATAACTGAAAGGACATGAACGGCGAGGTACTATGTTGCTTGATGACAATGTTTGCCTGACCAAGCGCTGTTGGTCGTACCCATGCCGCGACCGTCACCGAGCCGAGACTGTCAAATACCGCATTGTCCGCAGCCGTGACTACATCTCCAGCCGTCGCTCCGTCGAGTCCATCGAAGCTGATCCCCTGTCCAATCGCCCCGGGCACGGTCGTCGAGGCGTGATTTTTCCAATCGCCATTGAGACCGGTTGCTGAACGATCTCGAATTTCTGCAGTATTTTTCGATAAATCAATGTCTTTGCCATCAAACGTCCACCACGTGATGAGACCGTTTTGTTGTGCTGGATTGGTGCTGAGCGTCACTCCGATACGCGCCCCACTACCCAATCCGTAGAGGCGTGTGACCTCATCTGCGGAAAGCGTTCGCGAGTAGAGACGAACATCATCGAGTCCTCCGCCATAATACGTGCTCGATGCCATACCCACGGTAAACGCTGTCGCATTGACCGCCGATGAGGTCATGATAACCACATGATGCCATTGCTTGTCGCCCGGAAATATCGTCGTCACAACACCGTCGACATAGATCGTCGGACTCGCAAGGCCGGTCGTCACGACTCCACCCACGAGCGTGACGTTTTTTCCCGAAGGCCCCAGTGCGAGAATGCTTTGCGTGGTGGTCGTCGGGTTGGCCCAAAACGCGATCGTCTGTATGCCATTGATCGCAGACGTAGTTGAGGCGGCGTCGATCGCGCCATTGAAATACATGCCTTGACCGATCGC
>CAZWIY010000048.1:0-6526 GCA_964634575.1 uncultured Candidatus Saccharibacteria bacterium
ACAAACCGATAGGGTTTTTGTGCCCATTCGCCGGCATAGGCGACGCCAATACGCGGCGTGCGCAGGATGTGCACAGGGTCTATGATCACACCTCGATCTTCGATCCACAATCCGCTTTCGTGCAGCGATTTTTTTGTATTGAATGTTTTGTCTATGGAAAGTTGTTTGGTCACACGTCCGGGTCCGACCACACCGTCAACGCCCCTGATGAGAACCGCGGCCGGATACCCCACCGGCCCCGTGACGATATTGAGCATATGATGCATACCGTATACAAAATACACGTACCAGTGTCCCGCCTCGCCGAACATCACTTCGGTGCGCCCGGTCCTTCCTTTATAGGCATGACACGCTTTGTCATGCGGGCCATCATATGCTTCGGTTTCGGTTATCATGTATGCGTATTGCATCCCACCCATTTCCCGAACTAAGAATTTCCCGATGAGATCCGCGGCGACCGCAAGCACTGATCGGTCATAAAACTTTTCGGTAAGAATATGCTTCATGCTATTTGACAACCATTAATTCTATAGTACAGTCACCCTCAGGACAAATGTCGTTAGCGGAGGCTTAATATGCAAAGGTTTTTAATTTTGGCTGCCTGCGCCTTGGCAGGTTTTTTTGATTTTTCCATCGGATGCCTCATCACGGTCGTGGCCGGTATGGCCATGGATGTCACGGTACTCTGGTGGTATCTTCCCATCGGTGGGATTCTGGCGCTTCTACCAGACTTTGACATCCTGGAACCGATCACTCGCCAGTTTCTAACAGGAAAGCTGATGACCGGAAACCATCGCGAGACAACGGTACTCCACCGCCCACTTCCCATCCTTCTGATGGTAATAGTCTTCGGATTCGTGCTCGGCGGTACGTACTGGGCTATCACCGCTTTTCTTTGCGTCTTTGCACACTACGTGCATGACGCAAGAGAGACCGGCAGTGATGGACTCGCGTGGTTTTGGCCATTTTCCCACAAATACTGGTGGGTGGGCGGTTCGTACGAACCCCGATATTTGGAGGCCGAGTCATGGCTTAAAAGTACATGGCTTCGACCGTCCAAACGGTCAGTGGTCGAGCTGTGCATCGGTACCGCAGCGCTATGCGCGGCCATCTCTGTGGTCACGCATAACATTCTCTACGGAATGATGTTTGCCCCATTTCTTTGGGTCGAGACTTTCTCCATCTGGTACGTATGGGACACACTCGAGGAGTAGCCACGACTTACAGAAAGAAACCTTTAGAGCCCGGCCTTCTCAGGCCGGGCTTATCGTATCTCTTGCACAAACCTCGCTTTTAGGGTACGCTAGGGTCCATGGCAGCATTAGGAAGTATTCTTCCCTACATACAGATCATATTGGCGGTATTGCTCATCGCCGGCATATTGTTGCAGCAACGCGGGTCAAGCCTCGGTGGCGCTTTTGGCGATACATCGGACGTGACGTTTTACACCCGTCGTGGCCCTGAAAAGGTGCTGTTTCAAGGCACCATCATCGTCGGCATCTTATTTGCACTCACTGCATTTGCAGCCCTCTTTGCATAACACAACACGAAGGCGCCCATAGCGCCATTTTGTGTGCATACATTTGTATGGAACACGCATGGAAACAACCGTTCACCACACAGCCGCCAAAAGGACTGCGCGATACGTTGCGCGTATTTTCTCCCTTTGAACGGTTGCTGTTTGCTCTGCTTGCGGGCATCGCGCTCACGAGCGGCTTAACGCTCGCGTATCGCATCAACAACATGTTTTTAGTAGACATGCCTGCGACCGGCGGCCATGTGGTTGAAGGCGTTATCGGTTCACCCCGGTTTATCAACCCTCTCTTGGCGCTTTCCGACGCCGACCGCGACCTTGCAGCGCTTTTTTATACTGGCCTTATGCGCCCGACCGCCGACGGCGGGCTCAAACCCGCCCTTGCATCGGGTTTCAGCGTTTCCGACGACGGCTTGCGTTATCGTTTCTATCTGCGTGATGACAATACATTTACCGATGGCGTACCGCTGAGTGCCGATGACGTCGTCTTTACCATACAGATGATCCAAAACCCAGCGTTCAAGAGCCCTTTATATGCCAATTGGGAAGGCATCACGGTGACCAAGATCAATGACTACGCTGTTGAATTTACCCTCCCGCAGCCCTATGCTCCGTTTCTCGAAAATACGACGGTAGGCATTTTGCCTAAACATATTTGGGAACACGCAACAGCCGACGAATTTCCTTTGAGCAACTACAACATCGAGCCTGTGGGCGCGGGACCGTATATGCTCAGCACGATACAGCGCGGCCCCTCAGGCATACCCCAAGCATACGTACTGACCCCCAACAAACATTTTGCATTGGGTACGCCACATCTCAGCAGTATCACGATACGGTTTTATCATACCGAACAAGAAATCGTTGACGCCCTCACCAAGGGCACGATCAACGCTACCGCCGGCCTTTCTCCTTCCACACTGGGCGATCTCGCCTCCCTGCGGAGCGCCACGATACATCACGCGCCATTGCCACGCGTATTTGGCGTCTTTTTCAACCAAAATAAAGTCGGTGCATTTCAGGCGCCGGAAGTGCGTAAAGCATTGGCGCTCATTACGCCCAAAGACGCCATCGTGCAAGATGTTCTGGGTGGATACGGTACCGTGCTGGATGGCCCCTTGCCACCCGATATCCTCGCCACCGCATCGTCAAGCGATGAACAAAAAACCAACGCTTCATCTTCTTTGGAACAAGCGCGCAAGCTGCTCCAAGACGCGGGCTGGAAACAAAATGAGACGACCCATGTCTGGGAAAAAGATACCGACAACGGCATGGTGTCCCTGACATTTACCCTTTCAACTACCAACGTACCCGAACTCAAAGCGGCGGCAGAACATGTCGCGGACAGTTGGCGGACATTGGGCGCAAATGTCGAACTGAAAGTTTTTGAACCGACTGACCTCACGCAAAACATTATCCGCCCGCGCCGCTATGACGCGCTCTTGTTTGGCGAAGTCATCGGCCGCGAACCCGACCTGTACGCATTTTGGCACTCATCGCAACGCAACGATCCGGGTCTCAATATCGCCATGTACACCAACATCGCAACCGACAAACTTCTGGAACAAGCGCGTGCCACACTGTCCGGCGACAAACGTATGGCGTTGTATGCCGATTTCGAGACGTCCATCAATAAAGAAGTTCCCGCGGTATTTCTCTACTCGCCGGATCTCATTTATATCCTCCCTTCCGACATTCAAAATGTCTCCCTCAAGCGCATCACTGCGCCTGAAGAGCGGTTCCAGAACGTACAGGACTGGTACACACAGACCGATCGTGTCTGGCCGTTTGTAAAAAAATTATTGGAGTAATCATCGCAACACGAGGCACCATCGCTGTTTGTTTCGCTCCACCAGGCCATCCTTTTGTAGACGTTCAAGCTGTATGGCGATACGATCGCGTTCATGCCCCGTCGCTTGCGCAAGTGCGGAAAGCCCCATGGTTGCGCCCGCCTGTTGCGTAAGCGCCCGCACGATCGCGCCGCGAATCTCGCGATCGGAGCCTTTGAATTTCGATTGCTTCTTGTAACCAATCTTTTTGTCATTGAGTTTGATGCCCGATAGTTTCAGATACGCGCCATAATCCATGAGCGCCCAAAACCATTCGCGCGGTTTTTCCTTGTCCATCGTCGCGTCAATATAGGGGAGTATTTCTCTGTCGTGCACACTCGCGCGATCATGAAAAAAATGATGCAGGTATACCGTTCGAATATTTGTTTCGAGCATAGACACTGGTTTTTCAAAACCAAATACACATACTGCACCTGCTGTATACAAACCAATACCTGGAAGTGATATAAGCTCAGGCAAACTTTCCGGAATACGACCATTATATTTTTGCACTATTATTTCTGCTGCATGCTTGAGCGCTCTCGCACGCCTGTTATATCCGAGCCCTTGCCACTCATACAGGACATCATGAAGAGAAGCACTGGCAAGTTTTTGCAGAGTAGGAAACTTTTTTAGAAATGCGTGATATTTTGGAATCACGCGTGACACTTGCGTCTGTTGCAGCATTACTTCAGAAACCAGGATCTTGTATGGATCGTCTGTCTTGCGCCACGGCAAGTCATGCCGGCCATGCGCCGTATAATACGACCATACACGGGTGCGAAACGCATGTATGGTTGTTGATGAATAGCTAGTCTTTGGCGGTTTCAGGCGCATCGGTTGCGGGCGTAGTATAGACGACTTCCGGCTCAAGCGGAATGATGAAAATGGCGATGACATATGCGATCAGTCCCGGAAAAATACCCGTCACCACAAAAAACAAAAGCCATGCGACACGCAGCAGAACGGGATCTACATTGAAATACCGCCCAAGCCCGCCAAATATCCCCGCAACCGCGCGGTCTGTTCTGCTTCTAAAAAGACGTTTGGTGATCATAACGATATAATAGCATATTATGCTACACCCGAAAACGTTTACCCGCAGGCGGATAGATCTTTATAAGAGGGTCTTGCGTGAGATCGTAGGGTCGCGCAGGCGCAATGTGCCGACCATATTCGATAACGCGATACGTAAAAGAAAACCAATCTTCTTGAGGAAGGATCGCCATAAGATCGCGTTCTATTTTTTCTGGATCGGTATGATCGGTCAGATCAAAGCGGATCGCGAAACGTTTGACGTGCGTATCTACGGCGATTCCTTCCACCACGCCACATGCATTGCCTAAAAAGACATTTGCGGTTTTGCGCGCCACGCCAGGCAACGTAAGCAGTTCTTGCATAGAACACGGTACCCTGCCACCATATTTTTCTTGTACGATCTTTGCCGTAGCAAGAATATTTTTTGTTTTGGCATTAAAAAAACCTGTTGATTTGATATCTTGCGCGAACACTCCTGGGTCCGCTCGTGTATAGGAAAGAAGCGTTGGATATTTTTTGAAAAGCCGCTCGGTCACGATGTTTACCATCTTATCAGTGCATTGTGCGGAAAGGATGATGGCAACCAAAAGTTCCCACGGATTTGAAAAATGCAACGCGATCGTCGCGTCAGGAAAAAGTCGTTTGAGTTTTATATCGAGCAAGCGCACGCGTCGGGCGCGTTCGTTATGCTTTACGTCCACCCCACCAGATTTCATACAGCAAGAGCGAGAGAGACCCGACAACCGCAAAGAACAGCATGATGCTGACAAACCAGCCGAGTATGGGGACAAGGCCCAAGAGGTACACGACGACCGAACCTAAAAGCGCCCACCCCCATGTCACTTTTGTTTCTTTAGTCCGCCATTGCGCCAACAGTGCGCCCGCAAGCACGCCGATCAACATTTTTCCCAGCACGATGAGTACGATAAACATGAGGCCCGCGAGAACCGCGAAGAAAAATCCAATGATAGTCAGCAAGAGTGCGATAATGATGAGCGGCACGGCGATAGAGACGAGAAAGCCGGTTGCTACCGTTTTCGCGCTATCGGTGGTGGTGCGTGCCACAATGCGGCGGCACAATGATGGAAATACGTACGCAAGTAACGCCGTACACACCGCCATGCTGACAAAACTGACAAAGCCGATGATCCCAAAGACCGACATGAATGCCGGTCCGATACCGCGCGCTGCCGCCGGTTCACGCTTGTTGAAGGTCGTCGTACCCTGTATCGAGGCATGTTCGGAAATCACCGCTTCATTTCGTGCACTGTACGTAAGTCCTTGCTCGATATGTGCGGTGTCATGAATCGCCAACGACTCGCCTGCAGCGACATCGAACGGACCTTTGATCGTACCGCGCACTTCGATCGAACGCGCACGCACCGTTACGCCGCGCGCAAACGTGCCGTCGAGCACGACATGATCGCCAAATATAACCGTGTCACCCTCGATACGCGCTGAAGGTTTGACTACGATATTCCCTCCCGCCGCGACGAAATCGCCCCCGACTTGGCCATCGAGCGAAAGTTGCCCACCGGCGATACGCGCATCGCCCCCGACAGGACCCCGCATTTCTACCGTTCCGCCGGCCAAGGCCACATCGCCACCAACCTTACCCTGCACCACGACCGATGCACCGGTAGCGAGTAAATCTTTTTGCACTTCGCCCGCAACGACAAGATCGCGGGCTGCGGTATACAGGTTGTCATTGACCACCGCATTGTCGGAAAGCGTATATTCGCTTCCGGCTCGAAATGTTGCGGCAGAAACGGTAGTCGCCGCAACGAGCGCAAAAATACTTACCAAAACAGCAACGTGTTGCTTCATATGTTCAATATATAGAATGTATCTTCACGGTATAACTTTTATGAAGATCCGTCAATCATTACAACAGTCGTTCGTTTTCCGCAGTATACTTCCCTTCGCGTGCTTGCGTGTTGAGCACGAGACGTTTCGTAAACGCTTTTTGCGCGGCGGCGATGTTTGTCACCTTTCCTTTCCACGTCGTCAGTACCGGCTCTTCGAGCGCACGTGAATAAGAAAACGTCACAGGCCATGGCATGCCGCCGAGCTTTGCGATCGCCTGCAGGTTTTCGGTCGCTTCCTGTGGTGTTTGTCCGCCGGA
>CAZWIY010000049.1:0-6271 GCA_964634575.1 uncultured Candidatus Saccharibacteria bacterium
ACGTCTTCCACCTGCGAGCGTGGCATGTCATCGTACATGTGTATTTCTTCGATGATCACACCCTTTTCTTTTTCAAATTCACTTTCGGGAATAAGCGGATCGCGATAGACATCGGCGATCACGTCAAAGATCTTGTGGGCATGCTTCGCCTCTACCTTTGCATAATAGCCGGTATAGTGGCGGCCAGTGAATGCATTGGATGCCGCACCCAAGTCTTCGAGTTCGCGCGCAATATCAAGCGACTTCGGACGCTTGTGCGTACCCTTAAAACACATGTGTTCAAGAAAATGCGCCACGCCGTTTTTTGGAGCGATCTCATCTTCAGAACCGGCACCGACCAGCACCAAGACCGTAACGGTCGGATTGTCTTTCATGGGCACGAACACAACACGCAAACCATTGGCGAGCGTGAACGGTTTGGGAATCATGCGGTTGGTTTTAGTTTTTCTTGCAAAAACGATAGCAGTTCTTTGACGGGGATGCGCTCTTGCGCACCCGTGTCGCGATCACGTACGGTAACAGTGCCGTCCTCAAGCGTATCGAAATCGATCGTGATGCAATATGGCGTACCGATCTCGTCCTGACGGCGATAGCGTTTGCCGATGTTGCCGTTGTCGTCAAACATACTTTGCGGAATAACCTTCTTGATGTCTGCGTACACTTCGCGAGCCTTCGCTACGAGTTCGGGTTTATTTTTGAGAAGCGGAAAGACAGCGACTTTCACCGGTGCCATATGCGGAGGAAACTTCAGTACGATTCGCTTTTCACCACCTAGTTCGTCTTCGGTATAGGCTTTCGCGATGACGGCAAGCACGTGACGCCCCAAACCAAATGTCGGCTCAAGGACATGCGGTAAAAATTTCTCGTTGCTTTCCTGGTCGTGATAGCGCAGATCAAGCCCTGACTCGCGCATATGACTTGAAAGATCGTGATCGGTGCGATACGCAAGACCGCCTATTTCCTTGTAACCGAAGGGATACTTAAAATAGAAGTCCATCGTGCGTTTCGAGTAATGCGCGAGCTCGTCTTTCGCAATCTCAACTTCTTTAATATCATCTTTTTCGAAACCAAGCTCCGCAAACCATGCATGCATATCGCTGCGCCAGTATTCGAATGTCTTTTCCCATGTCTCAGAACGAATGAAATACTCGAACTCCATGATCTCAAGCTCACGTACGCGAAATATGAAATCGCGCGGCGCGATCTCGTTGCGAAAGGACCGGCCGATCTGCGCGATACCGAATGGCAACTTGGGATGGTACGTGTCGAGAATATTTTTGAAATTGGTGAACATACCCGCTGCGGTTTCGGGACGCAGATACACCGGCATTTCTCCCCCTTCAGTCGAACCGATCGACGTTTTGAACATCATGTTGAATTGCTGCGGCTCGGTGAGCTCATTGCCATCGGGACTTTTGAGCCCGTGTTCTTTGATAAGCCGCGCGAGTTCGGCAAGCGGTTTGCCATCGGCCGGTATGCCCACATCTTCAAGAAGATGATCTGCGCGATAACGCTTGTGCGTTTTTTTATCTTCAACCAGCGGGTCGTGAAAACCGGCGACATGCCCCGACGCTTCCCATACGTTCGGATTCATCAGTATCGCCGAATCGATACCGTACATATCGTCGCGACTATCCACAAAGTGCCGCCACCAGAGCGCTTCGATATTTTTCTTGAGTGCAACCCCAAGCGGTCCATAATCCCACGTTCCCGCAAGACCGCCGTAAATTTCGGAGCCTTGGTAAATAAATCCGCGCCGTTTGCACAGCGCGATAAGGTCTTCCATGCGTGGTGTCGTCGTATGCATAACGATGAAATCTATTCTGACACCCTACCGGCATTTTGCCTCGCACTCGGATCGTTCGGGAGGTCGGTCGTCAGACTTCGGTTACTTGTTTCTATCATATTTCCGGTAAACTGGTCAACGCCGCTCAACGTCTGTTGCAACAGCAGCTCTGGTGTGGTGGCAACCTGGCTGAGGCTTGGCGTAAAAGCGACCTGAAACGCGACCTGCATCGGCTGCGTATTGTAACCAGTACCCGCAGGCAGCGTACCGATATTCCATACCAAGTCGCCTTTGGCGGCATTGTAGGTCAGGTCGGCATTTTGTGGCGAGACGATGCCGAGCCACCGCATGTACGAAGGCAAGTGACTTACCACGGTCACATTGCGCAAGTCATTGATATCATTGGCAACACTCATGACGACCGTGTATGTTGTTTCGGAATCAACGCGCGGCGGAACTGGCCCGGCATTTTGAAACGGTCCTGAATAATACAACACGCGCGATGCGATCGACGGTTCAGCCTTCAGCTTGACCACGCCAACGGCTTGCGACTCGAGCGTCTCCGGAACGCCAGTCTCGCCAAGTCGCCTGCCTTTGACATGAGCTGTCATCGTGATGGTTGGATTGCGGATAGCGGAACCGAGAGCAAATTCGTTCGAACCGAATACGAATGATAATATACCGCTCTCGCCCGGTTTGATGAGCGCAAGTTCGTTGTTGGTCTCTGAACTCCAAATGATCGTATTGTCGCTTGAACGGTAAAAACCTTTACCCACATCAACACTGCGCTGATCGAGTGTCGGCCCTGCCAGCACCAGATCGACTTCGAGGTCATTGATCTCCGATGGCAAGGTGTTGGTCCACCGCACTGTGCCTGAAACACGTTGTCCACGCTTCACTGTTACTGCATTTGAAATTTCCAAACCATTAATCTCAAACGCAAGATTGACAAACGGACGTTGCAGCATGACCGGCACTTCGGTACGTTGAAACATGACAGCGATCGTATCGGGCTTTGCTTCTGTATTGCTGCCTGCCTGGATACGAAAGACACGTTCTTCGGTATTCTGTCCGACGATCGTACCCTTGATGGTGATGACACGCTCGCTGCCAGGCATCAGGTCGCCGATATCCCATACGTTTGAACCATATGCGGGCTTAGGGTCGGTCATGCTCGGCGTAAAACCAAAAGGATAGTCGACACTGACGATCATATTGTTGAGTGCTTTGGAAGAGTTGGAGATAATGTGCGCCGTCAGCGTGATCTCCTGCCCCGGCGAGATCTCTTTGAGAGCGTCCACCTTGATCGCCACCGGTGCGGAACTCAAAAGTACGCTGTAATCATGATCTTTTTTAAATAATGCGTTGGAATCCTCGATCTGGTATTCAAGCGCGAGGTGTACTTTTTGTTCGATACCCTCCACGCCAAACAACGTACCGCGTATCGTCTTGACCACCCGCTCTCCGGGCGCGATGGTGCCGATCGTCTCGCGCGTGCGTGGTAGAGGGACACTCGGGTCATTGGGGTCTCTCGTGCCGTCGGGATACTCGACGATGAGATCGGACAAAATGAGCGGCACCGGATTGCGGTTGACGATCTCCACCTGCAGATTGAGTTCTTCGCCGCCTGCTATCGAGACCGGCCCACTGATATTGATGTCGATATTGTCATTGGATATGAGGCTTTTGCCCGATAAAAAAAGCCACGCCGCAACGGCGGTCGAAACGACAAAAAAGAGCCCTGAGACAATGAAGATCGTTCGTACCGTCCTATTGGCCTGACGGCGCTCTTGCGCAAGGTGAATGGTCGGATCAAGCGTCTGGGGAGGGGTTGGTTTTTCTTGCACATCCGACTGCCATGCCTGAGGCACATCGAACGCTTCTTCGCGTAATTTACGCCGCTCGCGTGGTTTAGGACCACCCGCACGTGCATACAGTTTTTTGCGCAGCTCCTCGATACTGCTTTCTTCGGGCATATATCGTAGTATACCACCGCTCCTCGTCCGCTATAAATGACTTGCGGCAAGTGCGGTATTGATGGCACGAACGATGGTGCGTCGCTCTTGCTGTGCACGATACATCAACTCGTCATCGAACGCCGTCTGAGCAAGAAACGACGCAAGTATCCCGTCCTGCCGTTCGGTAGAAACGTAACCTAAAAGATACAAGATACGCAATACGATCACCGATTCGATCGCGTCGCTCTGAGTGACATCGCGCGACAAAAGCTCGCGTAATCCTGTGACTGCTGTATGAAAAAGATCTTCGTGCTTCCCTTCGCCGGCGACCATGCGGGTCAAGAGCCGGGCGAGTTGTTCCAACACTTTACGTTTCTGCGGCGCACCGGCGGTCTGCACAAACACATTTTCTTCGTCGCGACTGCCGACGATATGCCAGCCGCTTTTCCCGCGCACCAGTGCATACGTGCCGAGCATGTACGGCGAGAGGCCGTACCGCAACTTGGATCGTTCGAGACGGACGCTCCGTGCGCGGGCCTCGATACGTCCAAACGCCTCCGTCAATATGATGAAACGTCGATCGGCCTCGCCGTTTTGGATGCTCTCCAGTATAAACCCTTGCGTACGATGGATCGCATACATGGTTACGATATTTTTTCGATCGTCATTTCACCTGACGTTTCTATCACTTCCTCAACGCCTGCGATTTTTTTAAGTGAGTCACGGCAAGCTACAGCCGTCTCGTACATATCGCCCGGCACGCTCAGTCGCACCCTATCGTGCGGCACGAGTTCCAACTGCTTGCGCAAATCCTGCACTGCGCGTAGCAGGTCGCGCGTTTTGCCCTCTCGCAACAACTCGTCAGTGAGCGTGGTATCCAGCGCAACCGCCTCAGGTATATCGGCATACATCACCTCATGCACATTCACTTCATCTTGAATCAATGCGAGCAACTCTGCCGCAAGTTCATGCGTATCTTTTTGTATCGTCAAAGACAATAGTGGTTGACGCACTTTGATACCTGCCCGTGCGCGGGCCTCCAGACCAAGTGAGACGATGTCGCGCACGCGCTGCATATCGGCAAGCAGTCGTACGTCTTCAGTAGGTATCGCCGGCAGCGTAGGCCACGACGCAAGATGCACGCTCTCTTCTTTTCCTTTTGCGCCGCGATAGATGTCTTCTGCCATAAAAGGCATCAGCGGTGCCATGAGCGTCGAGAACGTTTCAAGCACGTACCGCGTTGTCGCCACTGCATGTTGCCTATCGTCCCCATCGCTCTTGAAACGATCCCGTGAACGGCGGATGTACCAGGTCGAAAGGTCAGTGACAAAATCGCGCAGCACACGCCCCGCACGCACGGTATCAAACGTGTCCAGCGCTTCAGTCACGTCGTGCGCAACCTGCGCAAGCAAAGCCCGTATCCAACGATCAAGTACATGATCGCTCGGCATTTCAGTCGACGATGCTTCCCCCGCATACATCTGATAAAACGAGTGCACATTCCACAAGATGTTGATCGTACGATTGTGCACTTCCTTCAGTTCTTCGTCTTTAAATTTCACGTCTTCCGCCTGCATCACGACGCTCCCCAAAAGATACGACCGCAATGCGTCGGCGCCGAAACGGTCGAGGTTGATCAGGGGGTCGGTGAAGTTGCCTTTCGATTTCGACATTTTCGAACCATCTTGCGCCAGGATGGTACCCGTGTTGACGACATGCTTGAATGCCTGACGGTCAAACACTGCCGTACCGACTGCATGCATATAGTAAAACCATGTGCGCGTCTGCGCGATGTACTCCGCGATAAAATCTCCAGGCGATCGCTTTTCAAATTCTTCTTTATGCTCAAACGGATAATGATATTCCGCAAACGGCATCGAACCGGACTCGAGCCAGCAGTCGACTACTTCCGGTATACGCGTGAGCCGCGCGCCGTCTTGAGCCACAAGTGTGAGCTCGTCGATGTACGGTCGATGATAGTCAAGCTCATATTCCCTGTTGTGCGGCAGCGGCACGAAGTCAAGTTCCGCTACAGCGGCATTGTCGGGACGGCGCGCATCGAAGCGAGCGTGAATCTCGTCTTTAGTCAGGCCTTCCGCAATACCCGTGAGTAACAGAAACGGCTGTTCGTGCGTGACGATGAGTATCGTTTCGTGGGCATAGGCCGCTTCGATCTCATAGAGTGCTTCACCGACGCGCTTGCGGACATCGGCCAAGGTCTCGCCACCAGAAGGCGCTTTTTCAAAACGGTCGTTAAGTGTCGGTACGAGCGCGCGAAATTCGGATGCGGCATGACCTTCAAGTTCCCCAAACCGCATCTCGCCTAAACGCACATCGTAGACAATGTCCTCTTCGGCAAGCCCGATCGCTTGTGCGATCTGCATCGCCGTTTCTTTCGTGCGCAAAAATGGCGATGCGATGATACGCGTGATCCTTTTTTCTTTCAGATGCCCGGCTGCTTCATCTAATTGTTTCTTTCCTTTTTCGGTGAGACCAAGCTGGCTTTGCGGATCGGAATCAAGCACAT
>CAZWIY010000050.1:0-781 GCA_964634575.1 uncultured Candidatus Saccharibacteria bacterium
GTGGTGAAATCAATAAATCAGATGACTTTATTGTATTTAGTCAGGTGGGCTCTGATTGTGCGGTTCTAACCGCTTACCTTGTAAAGGGGAATATAGAGGTAACGAGGGGTTGCTTCAAAGGCTCTCTTGCTGAATTTGAGGCCGCTGTTAAGAAAAAACACAGGGATAGCAAAATTGCGAAAGAATACGCCATTTGTATTGAATTGATAAAACTCAGGTTTGGAAATGACTAAACACACTCATTGCAAACGTTGCCGCCGCAGGTTGAAAGATCCACGCTCAATAAAAGCTGGTATAGGCTCAACTTGCCTGAAGAAACTCAAACTTAATGGCGAACAGCAAATGTTTAATTTTGAGAATTTAAACGATGTCTTAACCGATTCAGAAAAAGAATCAGAAAGTATAAAAATATAATGGATTATCAGGATTTCATAAACTCAAAAATATTGAGTAAACCAGATGCGGGTTTTGAAGCAATAAACCTTAATGCCAACCTATTTGATTTCCAGAAATGGATAGTTGAGTGGGCTTTGCGTAAGGGCAGGGCTTGCATATTCGCGGATTGTGGGCTTGGGAAAACCCTGATGCAATTAGCTTGGGCGCGTGCGGTTGCTGACCATACTGGCGGCAAGGTTATCATTCTTGCGCCTTTATCAGTGACGCATCAAACCCGCCGGGAAGCTGAACATTTTGGAATATCATTGGAAAACATTGATATAACAAATTATCACAAGCTGGATAAGTTCCCCATTTAAGCGGAAACGCTTTAAGGGGCAATGCC
>CAZWIY010000050.1:791-4498 GCA_964634575.1 uncultured Candidatus Saccharibacteria bacterium
GTTCCCTGATGATTATGCAGGCGTGGTGCTTGATGAATCCAGTATTTTGAAATCATTTGATGGTAAGTTCAAAGACCGGATACTAGAAAGATTCCAATCAACGCCATATAAGCTTGCTTGCACCGCAACACCTGCCCCTAACGACTTTATGGAGCTTGGCAATCATGCTGAATTTGTTGGAGCATTAACCCGCGAGGAAATGCTTGCAATGTTCTTTGTGCATGATGGTGGTGAAACTTCAAAGTGGAGACTTAAGAAGCACGCAGAAAAACCATTCTGGCAGTGGATGTGGTATGCCTACGAAGCCCTGAAGATGTTGGATTTAATGGCGATGCTTATCAGTTGCCGGAAATTGAATATCATAATCAGGTAGTGCGAGTTGAGAATAGCTCAACATTCCTTTTCCCTATGGCAGCAAGCACCTTGCAAGATCGCATACAGGCGAGGCGGGATAGTGTTGAGGATAGGGTTGCTGCCTGTGCTGAGATTGTGAACGCAAGCAATGAACCATTTATTATCTGGTGTAATCTCAACAAGGAAGGGGATGCAATAACAAAGGCTATCCCCGGCGCGAAGCAAATAAGCGGTGCAGATGATGATGAGAAAAAAGAACAACTGCTTGATGATTTTATAGATGGGAAATATCGGGTGCTTGTTTCTAAAAGTTCAATTTGTGGTTTTGGTATGAATTTCCAACACTGCAACAATATCGCTTTTGTGGGTTTAACTGATTCCTATGAGCAATTTTATCAGGCGGTGAGAAGGTGCTGGCGATTCGGGCAAACTAAGAAGGTTGATGTTCATCTGATAACAGCGGAAACGGAAGCTTTTACACTTGAGAATATTAAACGCAAAGACGCAGACGCAGAAAGGATGTTTAAAGAAATGACCGCCAATATCAATGAGGCAAGAGAGGAAGTTTACGGCGCAAGTGTTGCCACTGGTAAAACTCACAAAACCCCAGATTATGAAGTATATCATGGTGATTGTGTAGAATATGTAAAATCATTACCAAGTGATTCAATCCACTACTCGATATTCTCGCCACCGTTTGCAAGCCTATATACCTACACCAATAGCCCGCTTGATATGGGTAACTGTAAGGATATGGAGGAATTTGCCACGCACTTTAAGTTTCTCACAAAAGAGCTTTATAGGGTAATGATGCCGGGGAGATTGCTTTCATTCCATTGCATGAACCTGCCAACCAGCAAACAAAACCACGGTTATATTGGGATTCAGGATTTCAGGGGAGAATTAATAAAAACTTTTCAAGAGGAAGGTTTTATTTATCATAGCGAGGTTGTTATCTGGAAAGACCCAGTGATTGCTATGCAACGAACAAAGGCTCTGGGGTTGCTTCACAAGCAGATTAAGAAAGATTCCGCAATGAGTCGGCAAGGAATCCCTGACTATCTTGTCACAATGCGCAAGCCGGGAGTGAATCCAGAGCCAGTTGAACATACCAACGAAAGTTTCCCTGTTGGATTGTGGCAGCGTTATGCAAGTCCTGTGTGGATGGATATAAACCCCAGTGACACATTGCAATATCGAAGTGCAAGAACTGATGAAGATGAACGTCATATCTGCCCCTTGCAATTACAGGTTATTGAGAGGGCTATGGAGTTATGGACTAACCCCGGCGATACGGTGCTTTCGCCATTTACAGGGATAGGCTCAGAGGGGTTTGTTGCGGTTAAGAATGATCGTAAATTCAAAGGGTCTGAATTAAAGCAATCGTATTTTGAGCAGGCAGTTAAAAATATTGAAACAGCAAAAAGAGAGCAGCATGGATTATTCGCAGCATAATGAGTTTAAGTATCACAAAAAGGATCAACCTATTCCTGAAGGATGGGAACTTGCGCACGATTTGCAGGACTGCCACCACGGCAGACACGCCATAATTATCAAACAGATAAAACGCTTAGAGCCTTATAAAGCTAAATCAGGGGAAGGGTGGATTGTATGAAACCGTTACTATTAAGTTATGCTCAAATTCAGTTAATTATTGATTTTGCTGGTAATCCCGATGTCTTTAAATTCAGTTACATTGAAAAGCTTCAGATCGGCAAACATAAAGTGCCAGAAGCGCTTATTGATAAAGGGATTCTTCTCAAGGATTCAGATCATTATTTCTTTTCGTATCAGGGATGGAATATATTCAGGTTTATTATTGCGAACAAGAAAGACACTTTCGGGAGTATCAGGCAGAAGATTTTCGATAACTTTCTATTTGATGGTAAATTTATAGAGGTGAAGGCAAATGAAACAGCCACAAATTACGCTTGAGGAACTTAGCGAAGAGGAAAAGAGATATATCTTTAGCCTTCCACCAAAAGCGAGGCAAGAACGCTTAAAAAAGCTTGCGGCAGATAAACAAAAGAAAAAGGAAAAGGAGAAATTACCGTGGTTTTAGAAAAAAGGAAGTTAAACGAAATACTAGCAGATTACACAAAAGAGCAATCAACTGTTGAATGTGAAGGCGTTTTATTAATCCCTTATTCAAGAGGTGAAAACGCCTTGATTATCGAAGATATACTGGTTCAGGGGTTGCACCCTTCAGATCTTCCAAGTGCGATGAAGTTTTTAACCGATATACTCGCACAGGCACTTGATACCGTTAACGCTAAAGTTTCAGAAGTCACAGGGGGTTAAAATGACATATCCAGAAACGCCGGGTTATCAAAACCGGGAAACAAGCAAAGATGCTGCAAAAAGCATGATAAGCGCAGCCGGGGCGATGAAAGAACAGATAATGCAGATTATGAAGCAACAGCCAGATCAGGGGCTTGATACATACCAAATAGCCGGGTTATTAGGTTTGGATTTTCATCAGGTTCAACCCCGTGTTTCAGACCTTCTTGCGGAAGGGTTACTGGTTGGATCTGGAAAAACGAATATAAACCCCCTCACAAGGCGTAAAATAGAAATATGGAGGGTAAACCCGCAACCGGGGGCAAAACCTTCTAAGAAGTCATCCCGTAAAGAAATGGAATACCAAATCCTTGTTGCCGCTGATGCACTAAGATATTATGCTTATATGTTTTCTACTTGTGATAACGGGGAAAAAGCAAGAAAGGCTCTTGAGGTTATTGATGGATATGTTTCTTGATATTCTTGTGATTGTGATCCCGGTGGCTTCATCCACCATTTTTGCGCTTTGGTTTTATAAATAAACCTAAGTATTAAAATCCACAGACTTACGCTATCCTTATAACTTTACTGGAATTCCTGTTTGTAATTTGATATGTAGGATTGCGCGGCTAGGGATTGCAACCTGATTTGCCATTAACGACCTTCAGCGGAAATTAGGCTGCCGCGCATCGCTGAAGTTATAGAAGCTGAAGGAATATATGGGGTATTTATACATAAAAGATTGGTCTGAATTTCAGCATTATAAAGACCGTAACCCGCCGTGGATAAAACTTAACACAAATACATTCCAGAATTATGAATTTTCGCGCTTGCAAGATGCTAGCAAGTTGCTAGCGGTTTGCATCTGGACTTTAGCGAGTAGATCAAAAGAGGGTAAAATCCCATGTGATTTAGAGTGGGTAAAACAACAGTGCGGCCTATCAGATTATATCACAATTACGCACCTTAAGGAGTTGATAGATAAAGGTTATTTGATTGATGCTAGCAATGCGCTAGCAAGTTGCAAGCAAGTTGCTATCCCAGAGACAGAGACAGAGACAGAGACAGAGACA
>CAZWIY010000050.1:4508-6085 GCA_964634575.1 uncultured Candidatus Saccharibacteria bacterium
AAGAAGATTTTGTATTCTGATGATTTTGAGGATTTCTGGAAGGAATACCCAAAAACAGCAGATTCAAAACTTAACGCTAGTAAAAAATACAACCAAGCAATAGCAACAGGAGTTACACACGATGAACTATTCTCAGCAGTTGGAAGATTCAAAAAATTCCTTGATGCAACAGGAACCCCAGCAGCGCACCCCTCAACATGGTTGCATCAGAGAAGATGGGAGGTTGACTACAACGCAGCCATTACAGAGCGAAATAGGACTGACGGGGGCGCTAGGGCGGCTCAAGTTGGTAATGGACAGGGCGGCTATTACCAAGCGGGAGGTGGGGGTTATCAATCCAGTGATACCATCCCGAAATCAAAGTGGACAACCGCGGCAGAAGAACTTATCGCAAAAGACAGAGCAAAAGCCGCTGCCGCCTCGCAACCAGAGCGAAGTTGAGCAATTTACTCTTGCCCTTTCGCAAGCGTGCATTTTACTCAGGCAGTTTGGAAAAACCCCGGCGGAACTTGAGGTTTTAAGGGATGGGTTTTTAGTTTTTTTAGATGACATTTCAGTTCCAGAAATCACCAAAGCTTTAAAAATCCATGTTAACACTAAAAATGAAATTCCAACCCCTAAAGATTTGAGAGATGCGCTTGACCCGCCACAAGCGCAATTAAGCGCCGCTGTATATGTGACATACCGCAAACGTGTTGTAGATGGCGAATACCTATTACCAAGTCAAAGAGCTTATTGCGCAGCCTTTGAAGATCAAGAAAAGAATAAAATGCGGGGCGGTTCACTCAAACTCAGGGAAGCGCAAAAGGAAATCGCCACTTATTCAAAGCAACTTGAATATTCAGGTGGTGTTGAAGATGCCTAAAAAAAAGAAAAGTGAAAAACTATCCCCAGAGCAACATTTTGCAAATCTTCAGTGGTTAAAATCATTCTATGGAAGGCTTGACGCTAGGCAATGGCACGACTTTAAGCGGCTTGAAAAAGAACTTTCCGAAAAAAGCGGAAAGGCTGTTGACTATACAGAAAAATAGATATAGGTTAATTGAAATTTATAGGGGTTTTATGTATAATATAGACAATCAAATTATAGCTAATATGTGGCTAATATCTTTCTGGTTTATGCCAACTCGGTTATCAGAGATTTTTGCGATTGTAATGGGTGGTTTATGGGCTATCACCCAAAGATTCGTGAAGGTAATGGTTTAGCAGAATACCCCGGAGTTTATACAAATGGTTGGTGCGGTGAATATGTTGAACAGTTTAAAAATACAGAGATAACCAAATCATGACCGCTGACAGCATGAGAAGGAGGGGTGATGTTTAAGATTGGTGATAAAGTGATTGTTCATAGGCATCAAGGTGAAAGCAGCACACCTGATTACGCCACAGTTATGGCTGTTGCTAAAGGCTATGTGATGGCAAGATACCCTAGAGCCTATCCCTTTGTATGCGCCCTAAAAGATGTATCCCTGTATGAACAACCCAAACAGCCAGCGGGGGAATGATGATGAATATAAAAACAAGTAATAGGTTGCCGCCTGATTTTTACAGGATTACCGATTTTCATAAGGCTCAAG
>CAZWIY010000051.1:0-6004 GCA_964634575.1 uncultured Candidatus Saccharibacteria bacterium
CACACAGTGCATCCCCTTGTGGGTATTTAATGTTATACCCCACCCAAGTATCTGGGGAGGAAGCATACATACATGCACGATCCTGCCGGAACAATGTTCCTGGACAAGACCGGCAAATAAAAGTGTGCTGGCCATTTTTCCGCAATCATCAGATGTATCTGCAGCACAGTGTCCGTGGGCAGCCAAGACAATGTGTTTTGGCCTTGCCACTTTTGCCCCTTCAATAACTTCATCACGATGAGCAAGCGCCAAAGCGGTGTTCTTGTTATAAGTGACCGATGGTCCGGCACCTGCGGCTCGAAAGAAGATCACCTCTTCCCCGAGCTGACGAAACAAGTGAAAAAGAGTGATGTGCAACACCATCTCACCAGGCCCACACAGACGCGCATCCATGCAACTAAAGATGACGACCTTAGGTATGGCAAGAAAACGCTTATAGAGTCTTCGCCAAAACCAAGACATCTCTTCAAGTTTTGGATGTTCCCCATAGAGAACCTGCGCGACGTGCTTCCCACCGTATACATAGGCCACATAGACCCAAATATACCGTAAAGCACTCCAAAAAAACCTCATGTCGTCCCTCGTTTGTCAAAAACGATCCAAACGATACTGTACTCCTATTTACAGAAAAGTCAATATGTTGTCTGATTTTCTTGTGGATTTCCGTAAATGCTAATAATTCCTCAACTTCTTTGCCTTGTCGTGGTGGCGGATTTTTTCGATAGCTTTTGCTTCGATCTGGCGAATGCGTTCGCGGGTAACGCCGAACTCCTTCCCTACTTCTTCGAGCGTGTGATAGATACCGTCTTCGAGACCGTGGCGCAACGCTAGAATCTTGCGTTCTTTGGGCGAGAGGTCTTCCAAAATTTCTTTGATCTGATCAGCCAAAATACGCCGTGCGGTTTCCTGATCAGGCGGCAATATCTTTTCATCGGCGATGAAGTCGCCCAAGGTCGAGCGTTCATCGTCGTCGCCCACCGGCGTTTCAAGCGACACGGTGTCTTGGTTGATCTTTTCGATCATGTGGATCTTGTCGACTTCGACGCCCATCTCGATAGCAATTTCTTCGGGCAAAGGGTCTCGTCCGAAGTCTTGCGCGAGCCGTCGAAACACCTGCTTGTACTTGGCGATCGTCTCGACCATATGCACCGGTATGCGGATCGTGCGCGACTGATCGGCAAGCGCGCGCGTGATGGCTTGGCGGATCCACCACGTCGCGTAGGTCGAAAATTTGTAGCCTTTGGTGTAATCGAATTTATCAACCGCTTTGAAAAGACCGATGTTGCCCTCTTGGATAAGATCGAGCAACGTCAGGTCAGGACTGCGTCCGATATATTTTTTCGCGATGGATACCACGAGACGCAAGTTTGCGCGCGCTAAAAGATTTTTCGCCTCTTCATCGCCTTCCATGACACGCTTGGCGAGCGCGCGCTCTTCGGGTGTCGTCAAAAGCGGGTATTGCCCGATCTCGCGCAGATACATTTGTATCGAATCGTACGATGCATCGCCGCGACGATATGCGTTCTTCTTGTCGAGCAAATCTTCCACTGATTCATCGCTCAAAAGATTGCCGCCTTCGAGAATATCGACTCCTGCGACATTGAATTTTTCATAGAGCTCTTCGAGAAAGATGATGTCATCTTCGATCTTGGGGAATTCTTTTAAAATCTCGTCGTAGGTGACATAGCCGCGTTCGCGGCCTTTCTGAAGCAGACGCTCCACTTTCGCATCGTCAAGAGAAGATAACGGAGCTGCTTTTGGTTTCGATGCAACCGGCTTCTTTTTTGGTTCAGGAGCGCTCTTGCGGCTTTTTGGGCTGACGGCTTTTTGGGCTGACGGCTTTTTGCTGAGAGCAGATTTCTTGACGGTCGCACGAGCGGGTTTTGCCGCCTTGCGAACCTTTGAAACAACGGCCTTCTTTTGGGGCGCTTTTTTTACTTTTTTCGACGTTGTATGCTTCTTTTTCATATATAGAACGTGAGAAGATTAGTGTAACAAAGTTTATAAACCGAGTCCAAGATTATTTTTACGCGTGCTCTTTTGCTGTATGTTGGTGAGCAAGGTTCTCGCCCGCGTTTCATCGCCGCTCTGCTCCGCCGCTTTGAGCTGCTCCGAGAGTTCCTCAAGCTCATGCGTAAGCCACTCTTGCTCGAACTCTCGAAACAGTTCATCGACGGCTTTTTGTTTGTCGCTATCCAACACAAATTCGATTTCAAATATTAATGCAGTGCGCTCATGTTCGTATGCGCGTGCATCCTCAAGCAATGCGCGGCCGGTAACACGCTCATATTCAATCGTCACCCGATCGCGTATCTCCGCTTCGTTTTCAATATGCGCCGAAAGAAATACGCCTGCGATCAACCGTTTCAGATAATCGCGTCGCGTCTGTGGCAACGTTTGCACGGATGGTTGTTGCGAGGACGCTGGCGAGACAGGATGGTATGAGGTCGTCCGTTTTGCAACTTCTTCCCAGACCGGGTCTTCTTTCATGCGTAGACGTTCAGCGATCAATCCTACAAAATACGCCTGATCCATCCGGTTGGGCATCGATGCGATCAACGGAATGGTTTCATCGCGGACACGTACCATACGTTGACGAGGATCTTTTGCTTCTCGCTCGATCACGTCGAGCGAGAACTCGATGATCGGTTTCGCTTCACGAATCGCGCGTCGCCATGTATCCGGATCGTCCCTGATGACATCGGCCGGATCGTGTCCCTGCGGGAGCGCAGCGACTTTTACCTCCATACCCATCGACAATGCGATCACCGCGGAACGCGATGCGGAACGTATGCCGGCGCTGTCGCCGTCAAAAGCCATGACCACATTGGATGAAATGCGCGAGAGCTGCTCAAGGTGCGCTGCCGTCAGCCCGGTACCCGACGCCGCGACCGTATTGCCATACCCCGCCTGGTGCGACAACACGAGATCCATCTGTCCTTCGACAATGATCGAGAAATCGTATTTGCGGATGATATTTTTTGCATGGTCGTAGCCATAGAGAATACGGGACTTGTCAAACAACGGCGTCTCGGGCGAGTTGAGATATTTCGCATTTGCAGGGTCGTCAGCCGCACTGCCAAATATACGCCCCGAAAATGCAACGGCGCGACCGGCACTGTCGAAGATCGGGAACAGTATCCGCGACCGAAACCGATCGTAGTAGCGTCCTTTCTCGCCACGTTTGATGAGTCCCACCTTTTCAAGCTCGTGATCGGCATAGCGCAGCGTACGCATGTGATCATAGAGCGCATTCCAACCTTCAGGAGCAAATCCGAGATGAAATGCATGCATCGTTTGCGTGTGCAATCCGCGAGACGCAAGATACGACTGAGCTTCGACGTTCTCTGCAAGCTTCTTTTCAAAAAACAACATCGCTTCGTAAAGCGCCACATACATGCGCTCTCGCTCATCGCGCGCCGCTTTGGGTTCGGCACGCAACTCGACGCCCGCACGCTCCGCAAGAACCTTGAGCGCGCCGCGAAAATCAAGGCCCTCCATTTCTTCGACAAACGTGAACATATCACCGCCTTTCTGGGTCGAAAAGCAGTAGTACATGCCACGCTCCGGCGACACGTAGAATGACGGCGTTTTTTCTTTCTTGAAAGGCGAGAGTCCCCGATAACTTTTTCCCGCTTTGGTGAGCTTGACGTACTGCCCCACCACATCGACGATGTTGATGCGCTCTTTGATCTGTTCAACATTCGATGGCATGGCAAAACAAAGTCAACTGACAAGGCTTCACGAACACACCGCACCAGGCCGTTATGCAGCCTGTTCCGTCTCGTCGGCAATGATCGTTACGCCACCGGCATCGCTCACGTCATAGGTGGGCGTCGCATCATCCTGCATCTCTGACGCTTCCTGCGCATGCAATTGTTCGATCAGTTCGTATTTCGGACTGCCTGAAAAACCGGTACCCGCAGGAATGAGACGGCCGATGATGACGTTCTCCTTGAGGCCGCGCAAACGATCGATATTGCCACGCACCGCAGAGGCAATGAGCACTTTGGTAGTGTTTTGGAACGATGCGGCCGACAAGAAGCTCTTGCGCAACACCGACACTTCGGTGATACCCAGCAAATGCGTATCCGCCGTTGCCAGCTCGCCGCCCGTCTCCTTGATGCGGTCATTTTCCCGCTTGAGTTCCCATTCCTCCACGACATCGCCTGCCAAGAGCTTGGTGTCGCCCGGACTCTTGATCTTGCGACGACTGAACATTTGCTTGATGATCGTCTCGATATGTTTGCGCGCGATCGTCACGCCCTGCAATTCATAGATCTTGCTTGCTTCGTGAATGATGTACTCCTGCGTCTTTTCCTTGCCGCCGTATTTATACAGTTCGGAAAGATCGGCAGAACCATCGGAAAGGAAACTACCCTTCCCAACCTTCTGCCCTACGGAGACGATCGACATGCGCGGGTATGCCACCGTAAATTCGACGCTCTTGTTGCCTTTGGTCTGGCCCGCTTCGGGGGTAACGACGATCACTTTCTCCCGACCCTGTTCTTTGATGTCGGTGATGACACCTTCGATCGTCGAGAGGATGGCTGGATTTTTTGGCGCGCGGCGCTCGAACACTTCTTCCACGCGCGGCAGACCTTGGACCACGTCGCCACCGACCGCAGCGGCGCCGCCGGCATGCTTGGTGTTCATCGTCAGCTGCGTACCCGGCTCGCCGATCGCTTGTGCCGCGATCGTACCGACCGCTTCACCGAGTCCCACCGGCTGCCATGTGGTAATGTCGGCACCGTAACACTGACGGCAAACGCCATGGAGCGCCTGGCAGGTCATGGGCGAACGTACCGTCACCGACGTGATACCTGCTTCCTGTACGGCGCGTGCATCATCCGCCGAGACAAAGTGATTTTTCTTGAAGAGGACGTTGCCGTTGCCGTCATTGATATCTTTTGCGAGATAGCGACCGCGAATATTTTTCGCCATGTCGACCTCAAGACCGAGTGC
The DNA here is from genome assembly GCA_964634575.1 of uncultured Candidatus Saccharibacteria bacterium. Taxonomy (GTDB): domain Bacteria; phylum Patescibacteriota; class Minisyncoccia; order Phycocordibacterales; family UBA12088; genus CAZDRD01. The sequence continues at coordinate 4,966 of CAZWIY010000051.1, forward strand.
GCTTTCGCGTCCGATGATGACGCCTTCTTTGGTGCCGCAATCGTCGCCGGTGATGATCGCATCTTGCGCGACATCGAAGAGGCGGCGGGTGAGGTATCCTGCGCGTGCGGTATTGAGCGCCGTGTCGGCAAGACCCGAGCGCGATCCGTGCGTCGTCACGAAGTATTCGATCGGCGTCAGGCCTTCTTTATATGAAGCGATGATCGGGAATTCGATCGTCTCGCGTTGCGTGTTTTGAATGAGACCTTTCATGCCCGCCATCTGCGTCAACTGCCCCATCGAACCGCGCGCGCCGGAGATCACGAGGTCGTGCACGGAACCCAACGGATTCATGGTATCGGGAATCAGGCTTTCGATCTCGCTTTTCGCTTTGTGCCAGATCTCGATGATAAGACGCTTGCGTTCATCGCGAGAGAGCAAACCGTCATTGTATTGCGCAAAGATCTCGTTTTGTTTGCGTTTTGCCTCCTCCACGATCTCTTTCTTGCGCGCAGGGGTCACGAGGTCGTCGATCGACCACGTCACGCCCGATTTGGTCGCATACGTAAAGCCGAATTTCTTGACTTTGTCCACGATATCGGGAATACGGTCGAGACCGTACCGTTCAATGAGCTGATCGACGAGTTTAACGAGTGATGATTTTTTCATCTCTTCGTTGATGTACGCATAGTCTTTCGGCAGCACGCTGTTGAAAAGCAGTCGGCCAACGGATGTTTCAAACACCCGGCCTTCGAACTTCGAATATTTCGGAGAGTCGGTACCGAGCACTTTGATCTTTGCACGAAAGCCCACCACGCCATAGTCGTACGCGCTGATCGCTTCGTTGGGGGTCGCGAAATACTTGCCTTCGCCCTTGGTACCATCGACGATCTTGGTCATCCAATAACAGCCCAGCACGATGTCTTGTGTCATCGCGACCACCGGCGAACCGCTGCCTGGTTTGAGGATGTTTTTGTTGGCGGACATGATGGAACGCGCTTCAAGTTGCGCTTCTTTGGAAAGCGGTACGTGCACGGCCATCTGGTCGCCGTCGAAGTCC
>CAZWIY010000052.1:0-5953 GCA_964634575.1 uncultured Candidatus Saccharibacteria bacterium
TTTTTTGTTATTTACACCGCCACTTCCCTTTTTGCACGTGCAAAGCCGGAGGGGCGGCGGCCTTTTTTGACATCAAAGACGTATTCGGAGCCTTTGAGATCGACGTGCACCGAACCGCCTTCCATGACGCCATGCGAGATAAGCATCGAAGCGACCGGCGTAAGGATCTTGGTCTGGATGAGACGCTTCATCGGTCGAGCGCCGTAGTGCGGATCGTAACCTTCTTTGGCCAAGTGTTCGAGCACGGCGTCCGACACCGTAAGGGTGATCTCTTTTTGCGCAAGGCGTTTGACCACGATATCTATCTGCATTTTTGCGATGTCGCGAATGATCTCGGGCTTGAGGATATTGAAGATGATGGTCTCGTCGAGACGATTGAGGAATTCGGGTTTGAAGAAGTCTTTGAGCTTTTCGGTCACTTTGCTTTTCGCTTGTTCGTATTGCGCTTCATCGCCGCTCTCCGCCATAAAGCCAAGGCTACTCATGCGGTCGATGTGTTCGCTGCCGATGTTTGATGTCAGAATGATGATCGTATTTTTGAAGTTGACTTTGCGGCCTTTTGAATCGGTCAGCTGGCCGTTGTCGAGTACTTGTAGCAAGATGTTGAACACATCCGGATGCGCTTTTTCCACTTCGTCAAAAAGAAGGACGGAGTACGGGCGATGGCGTACCATTTCGGTGATGTTGCCGCCTTCTTCGTAGCCGACATAGCCCGCAGGTGCGCCGATGATCTTGGCGACCGAATGCCGCTCCATGAATTCGGACATGTCGATGCGGATGAGCGCCTTCTCATCATCAAACATAAACTGTGCGAGTGCCTTTGAAAGTTCGGTCTTACCCACGCCGGTGGGCCCCAAAAAGAGGAATGAACCGATGGGACGATTGGGGTCGGCAATGCCGGTGCGCGAACGACGTACGGCATCGGAAACCTTTTTGACCGCTTCGTCCTGCCCCACGACACGCTTTTTAAGCTCGTCTTCCATGCGAGAAAGTTTTTCCGCTTCTTCTTCGAGCATCCGCGTGATCGGCACACCCGTCCACCGCGACACCACATCGGCGATGTCGGTCTCGGTGATTTCTTCTTTGAGGATACGGCGCGACTTTTGCAATTTCTTGAGGCGTTTGGTTTGCTGGTCGAGTTCTTTTTCCAAGGTCGGGATCGTGCCATAGCGGATCTCGGCAGCTTTCACGAGGTCGGCGATACTCTCGGCAGCTTCGGCTTCGAGGCGTTTTCTTTCCAGATCTTTTTTGAGCGTTTTCATCGAGGTAAGTGTTTCTTTTTCATTGGTCCACTTCAGCTCGAGTTCTGCGGTCTTTTCATGCAGATCGGCGATTTCGGTTTCGATTTCTTTGATGCGGTCTTTCGCATGCTTGCTTTCTTTGCTTGCCGTTGCAGCTTCAGCATCTTTCTTGAGCGCTTCGCGTTCTATCTCGAGGCGCATGATCTTGCGGTGTGTTTCCTCCAAAAGCGGCGGCTTATTTTCAAGCGAAATACGCAAGGCCGATGCCGCTTCGTCGATGAGATCGATCGCCTTGTCCGGCAAAAAACGATCGGTCAGATAGCGCGCAGAGAGCTGGACCGCAGCCACGATCGCATCATCGGTGATGCGAACGCCGTGGAAAAGTTCGTATTTCTCGCGCAACCCGCGCAAGATGGCGATCGCGTCTTCAGGCGACGGTTCATTGACAAACACGGGTTGGAAACGACGGGTCAATGCCGGATCGCGCTCGATATGCTTTTGATATTCTTTCAGTGTTGTAGCACCGATGACGCGCAAGTCGCCGCGTGCAAGTGCGGGCTTGAGCATGTTGGATGCGTCGAGTGCGCCTTCTGCGGCACCGGCACCGACGATCGTGTGGATCTCGTCTATAAAGAGGACGATCTTGCCGGCAGAGCGTTCGATCTCGCGCATGATCGCCTTGAGGCGCTCTTCGAACTCGCCGCGATATTTCGTACCCGCGATCAAAAGGCCCAAGTCGAGCGATACGAGTTCTTTATCTTTGAGAGACTCCGGTACATCGCCTGCCGCCATGCGCTGAGCAAGACCTTCCGCGATAGCCGTCTTGCCCACGCCCGCCTCACCGATAAGGATCGGGTTATTTTTCGTGCGGCGAGAAATGATCTGAATGACGCGATTGATCTCGGTATCGCGGCCGATGACCGGATCGAGTTTATTTTCCGCAGCCAAGCCAGTAAGTGAGCGCGTGTATTTGGCAAGCGCACGCGGTTTTTTTTGCCCCGTGCCATCGGGCGTCGTCTCGCGCAATTCCTGTACGATCTGTATCACTGAAACACGGTCGATCTGAAAACGCGCAAGAATATCTTTCGCAGGCCCCGGCGTATCAAGGATAGCGATAAAAAGATGTTCGGTATTGACGAACTGGTCGTTCATGCTCTGTGCTACTTTTGCCGCATTTTCAAGGATGGCGGCAAGTTCCGGCGTCAGGTACAACTGATACGCCGGCGACATCATACTGCCGGTTTCGGGCGCTTCAAGTACATCGAGCAACGAATCGGTCAAAAGAACCGTGTCGATGTCGAGGCGTTCAAGAATCGAAAATACCGTGCTTTCTTCTTGAAGCACGAGCGCGGTGAGCAAATGCAACGGATTGACGTGATTTTGGCCGCGTTCGACCGCAAGCTCATGTGCCTTGCGGACGGCCTCTTTTGCTTTTGTGGTGAAATTTTGAAATGGCATCATACTCCCTAAATATACCACATTTTTACAAAATCAACTAGTCGGCTGAGCAACCATTTGAGCAAGCTTTTGGCTTTCATTCGCAAGCACTACCACCTCTTTTAGAACCTCAATGGTCCGGTCTACTTCTTCACGGGTCGTGTATATACCCATCGTAAAACGTATGCTCGATGTCGCGCAGGACAGGTCTTTGCCCAGCGCCGTCACGACAAATGACCCGCCTTCCGTGCCAAACAGGCATGCGCTGCGCGTCGAGATCGCGATACCTTTTGCATCCATCGCAAGTAGGAGCGATTCGGCATCGAGGCCGGGAAACGAAATATTGATATTGTTTGGCACACGTTTTTCTTTACTTCCGTTTATTTCAGCATCAGCAAATTCTTTTTCGATACGTTCAAAAAAATGATCTTGCAGCGTCTTTAAACGAGCCGTCTCCGCTTCACGCCGTTCTTCTGCAAGTTCCGTCGCTTTTGCAAGCCCGATAATAAGAGGAGTGACAGGCGTGCCCGGCCGCATACCGCGCTCCTGATTGCCGCCATACAAAAGTGGTTCAAGCAACGTACCGCGCCTTTGATACAAATACCCCGCACCTTTGGGGCCGTAGAGCTTTTGTCCATCGACGGTCATAAGGTCGATACCAAGCTTTTCGACATCGCAGGAAAGGTAGAGCGGCGCCTGGCATGCATCGGTATGAAAAATAGGATAAGCACTTTTGTGTTCAGTCCGGTACGCACGCACGATTTTTCCGATTTGAGCGATAGGTAGCACCGTACCGATCTCGTTGTTCACATACATGACGGAAACAAGCACGGTATTTGCTTTGATATTTTTTTTGACATCTTCGGGATCAATGCGCCCATCGGATGAAGTAGGAAGATGCGTGACCTCCGCACCCTGCTCTTTGAGCACACGAAAGCAATCGCGCACCGAAGAATGCTCGATTTCAGTCGTGAGAAAATGCATGTCACTCACTTTTTTTCCTGTTTTCTCAAGCGCACGCACCACGCCAAAGATCGCGAAATTGTTGCCTTCGGTGCCGCCCGAGGTAAAAATGATCTCATCTGGATGGGCATGGGTAGCACGCGCGCACACATTACGAGCAGCCTCGATAGCGGCTTTTGCCTGCTGCCCTTCCGTATGAAGCGCTCCTGCATTGCCGTACTTTTCCTGCCAGTACGGTGCCATCTCTGCAAGTACCGCTTCATCCACCGGCGTCGCCGCGGCGTAGTCCATGTAAATGCGATTGTTTTGGGGCATGTCTTAGTTTACAAAATTCGACATGCTTTTGCCAACACCACAAAAAAGTGTATACTTCAATATATTTTCACCATGCCAAAAGAAACTGCTACAAACACCACAGAACGCCCGCCGGTCGTGACCGTCATGGGGCACATCGACCACGGCAAGTCGACGCTGCTTGACTATATCCGCAATACCAAAGTTGCAGACTCCGAAGCGGGCGGTATCACGCAGCATCTTTCCGCATACGAAGTCGAACACACGCTTGCAAGCGGCAAAACGAAAAAAATAACTTTTTTGGATACACCGGGCCATGAAGCGTTTCAGCACTTGCGTTCGCGCGGCAGCAAAGCGGCCGATATCGCGATCCTCGTCGTCTCTGCCGAAGACGGCGTCAAACCGCAAACCCTCGAAGCACTCGCCGCGATACAAGAAGCCGCCATCCCCTACATCGTCGCCATCACAAAAATAGACAAGCCCAATGCCAACATCGAGCGCGTGAAAAATTCTCTTTTGGAAAACGGCATATACCTTGAAGGTCTCGGTGGCAACATTGCGTACGTACCCATCTCGTCAAAAAGCGGCGAAGGTATTCCCGCACTACTTGATCTACTTTTACTTGCTGCCGAACTTGAAGAACTCACAGGTGATGCTTCAAAAACAGCCGAAGGTATCATCATTGAATCGCATCGTGACCCCAAGAAAGGCATCTCGGCAACGCTCATCATAAAAAACGGTACACTCAAAAGCGGCGCACATATCGTGGCCGGTCGAGCGATGGCGCCTCTGCGGCTCATTCAGGATTTCAAAGGCAAGCAGATTAAAGAAGCGACATTTTCAAGTCCGGTCACGGTCGTCGGGTGGAGCGATATTCCGCCTGTGGGCGAGACCTTCGTGTGCGCAACTTCGAAAAAAGAAGCGGAAAAAATGATGGAGCAGGTCGCCGTACGACAAAGCGACGATGCGCTCAGCGTTCTCACACATCCCGATGCGCCTGCCGACGTCTTTTTGCTTCCGGTCATCATCAAGACCGATGTCGTGGGGACGATCGAAGCGATACGCCACGAGCTTGCAAAAAGCGTCACGCCTCGCTCCGGCATCAAGATATTGCGCGAAGGTGTCGGCGCGGTCTCCGAGGGCGATGTCAAACTTGCACAGAGCGCACAGGGCGCATTTGTCTTGGGCTTTTCCGTGGCCGTCGACTCGGCAGCGCAAGAATACGCCGAACGTACCGGCATCGAGATACAAACATTCGACATCATCTATCGCCTCGGCGAATGGCTCGCTGATGCCCTTGAGACAAAACGTCCCAAAACGCGCGAGGAAGAAAGGGTGGGGGCCGCAAAAGTACTCAAGCTTTTTAGTGTCGTGAAAAAAATACATCTGATCGGCATGCGCGTCGAAGATGGCACGATTAAAGTCGGAGCGAATGCGAAAGTTACCCGCCGCGGCGAGCCCATTGGTACGGGAAAGATCGTCTCTCTTCAGGAACAGAAAACGCAGGTGAAAGAGGTCGAGAAAGGAAAGGAATGTGGCGCACAGTTTGAGACAACTACCGATCTCGCGCCCGGCGATATGCTTGAATGTTTTGTGATCGTCGAAAAATAAGCTAGTATGACTGAGGATGTTCATGCACAGCGCACCAAGAGCGAATTGAAAGAGCTTGCAGCACGTTTCATTAGCGGTGCATCAAACCGCCAGTCGCTCATCACGGTGACCGACCTTTCGCTTTCCGACGATAGCAAGTATGCGACCTTTCTGGTGAGCATTTTTCCTGTCGAACAAGAGGCAACCGCGCTCGACTTTCTTAATCGCAACAAAGATGAATGCCGGGCGTTCATCAAAGCGCATTCCCGCATGCGTATTTTACCTTACATTTCCTTTAAACTTGATGAGGGAGAAAAGCAGCGGCAAAAAATAGATGCCCTGTTGCAACAAGAAAATAAATGACGGCCTGGTGGCGAAGTGGTAACGCTTCGGTCTGCAAAACCGACATGCGCGGGTTCGATTCCCGC
>CAZWIY010000053.1:0-5539 GCA_964634575.1 uncultured Candidatus Saccharibacteria bacterium
TACGGATCGGTGCCTTTGCCCGTGATGAGTACGACGTCGCCGGGTTTGGCACGGTTGAGCGCTTCGCGAATGGCCTCGCGGCGGTTGATGATGATATCGGGTATGTGTTCGGTAAAGCCGGCCTTCATCGCATTTATGATCGCCATCGGATCTTCATCGTACGGATCCTCGTCGGTGAGAATGCTCATCGAGCAATAAGTATCGGCGATCGAGGCCATTTTTGGCCGCTTCCACGTATCGCGCCCTCCACCAGTGTTCCCTAGCACACAGATCTTTCGCTTGTCGGGAAATGCGCCGTAGAGCGCCTCGAGCGAGTCGGGCGTGTGTGCATAGTCAACGATCACCGTAAACGCCTGGCCTCCTTCTATTTTCTCGCCGCGACCGGCGATAGTCGAAATCTTTTCGACCGCTTTTTTTATTGTGGCCATATCAATTCCTTGGGTGCGTGCGAAGGTTGTAGCAGCGAGGATGTTGTAAATATTGAACTTGCCCAGAAGGGGAGAATGAATGCTCGTACCTTCGAAGGTGATAAGCACGCCACGTTCGGTCACGACGTACGGCTCGGCATTTTTGATCGAATAGGTAAATCCGGGCACATTGAGTGCTTCGAGAAATACCGCCCCGTACTCGTCGTCTTTGTTGCTGACGATGCACTTTTCTTTTTTGGGCGACGTGATCACCGCATCGCGCAGCGCGAGCTTTGCATCGCGATACTTTTCAAACGACCCGTGCGACTCGATATGTTCGGGGGCGAGGTTGGTGAAAATGAGCACGTTGGGATAGAGATACAAATGACGGAACAGTTTCGCCCCTTCGGAGGTGGCTTCGACGACTGCGTAGTCGCACCCTGCTTTGGCTGCATCGAATAAAAATTTTTGCATGAAAAATCTGCCCGGCATGCTCATCTTGTAAAGATTGGGGTGTGATTGGTCGCCGATCTTGAAACGGATGGTGTTGGAAAGCGCGACCGTGTGGCCGGCTTCTTCAAGAATCGCGGCGGTGAGTTCGGTCACGGTGCTCTTGCCTTTGGTGCCGGTGACAAATACGACAAACAGTTTCTTGCCCGGATAGCCGTACCAAAAGGCGCCGAGGGTCGCCAACAGCTTATGATAGCCCGGCTGCAAAGCGCGGAATATTGATGTGGGGATGAATTTTTTAACGATGGTCAGGAAAGAATCCATGCTTCAAGAGTGTATACATTCATCATAACGAGCGCAAGGAGGAAGGGCAAATGATATGAGAATGTATTGCTCTATGGTAAAGTGTCATCGGAACATTCAGTTCTTGAGTGTAGCGTTTCCTCTACTTAATGAAAGGAGATGTTATCATGCGACGAACACCACTTGTTCTCGCTGTACTGTGCGGACTTTTTGCAGCCGACCCATCACTAGCAGCGGTTGCATACTACCAACCAACATCGTATCCATTCAAAAAAAACGATGGCTCATCTATGTCGCAAGACTTGAAGATCGTGCACATCTGGGACGGTTGGCTTCCAAGTGTTTATTATGACCAGAAGCTACAACGTGACAATGGGTTGCGGGTTGGCGGCTGGGGCGACGAATACATGGCGTACCTCAAGTTCGACATGACTGGACTTCCCAAAACGGTCAATGGAGTGATGCTGTATGTTGCTCCTATCACTCCGGCAACCGGAGTCACCATGACCCCAGTGGACGTGTATCTCAATAAGGGCAACTGGAGCCCTGAAACGCTCAAGTGGGGCAATCGGCCATCGGCTAACTTGTTTGCAAGCATGCCAACGCCCGTGGTGGGTCAATGGTCAGGAGTGAACATCACGACGCAATACCGCGGATGGATGTCGGGGAGTAATTATGGCTTGCACTTCAAACCGCAACGAACCAACAACAACTTCGACACATTCTTCAGCTCGCGGCATCCCAGTGACGGCGGCCGTCCCCTCCTTGCCATCGACTTTACCCCACCGGCGGGTATGCCCAACTTCAAGATGCCGTTGCCGGGGAATGCGAAGTGGCTACTCACGAACGAGATCGGTGGATACGAATGTATGGGCGCTGCTCCATGGCCTGATACCGCCCATCAGGGAAACACCTACTTTTCTCTTGACTTTGCGCCGACAAATCAAAAAGATGGTGGCGGATCGTACACTGGGGACATCCCCATCATAGCATCGGCGAGTGGGAAGGTGGTGTATGTGGAAACCAATCCAAACGTACCCAATGGTTACCACATCGTTCTCAACCACAGCGGCTCAACAAATGAAGCAAGTGGATATACGACAAAGTATCTCCACTTGAAAAGTGCGCCGACGCTCGCGAAAGGAGCCAACGTCATACAGGGCGACCAGATCGGCATTATGGGGACGACGGGGAAAATCTGGAGTGAGGCGCAACAAAAGTATATTCCAACGAGCACAGGTGTCCACCTCCATTTTGGCGTCTACTATAACGGGTACGGGAGGAGTACTGACGCGAACTTAACATACGTCACCATGGACAACTGGCTCCTGAAAAGCTTCCAGACAGAATGCGAGGTTAACCAAACTACTGAAAGACCTACTAAGCGTATTCGCTACTATCGTTCTTCAAATCGCGTGTATTAAATTACACGCACAACTCACAGCAGGACTAAAAGCCCTGCTGTTTTTCAAACATTGTGTTTCGTGGTGGAAACCTCTATACTCTATGTCATATGAAAATGAATCAAAAATTAATTCTTACAGTAATTGTCGGCATTGCTATTGTTGGTCTTGGCACATACTTTTTTGAAAAAAATACAAGATCAACACGAAATGTTCCAAACACGCTAGTGACACAAGCGGTGCGTCCCACAGCCACTTCTTCTCCGATAGAGTCAAAACAGTACGTACCTCCAAACGCAGTGCAACCAGTCAAAGAGTGGACAAGTGTGGCTAACACCCCCATCTCACTTTCGGAATTTTCTTTCAGTCTGCCATCCGGTTGGCATGGATCTGTGTATGATAAAGAGGGGGAAGGTCAGTATGTCCTCGTTTATAATGACTCGTCCAGTTTCACTATCAACTGTCCCCCTGATGGTAAAGGTCTGGAAGCGGCAACTGTACTCTCTACTCAAGAACGTACGTTTGTGATCGGTACCATTACCTACACACTCTCGTTTGAAAAATGGACCGCCCCAAGCAATGAGCCTTGGTTGTTTGTTTGGCTTATGAAAAAAACGATGGATGATTCACCAGAAACCATATGTCTTGCACAAGGAAGTACTGATCCTGTCGTTATGTCCGCGATGGAAGAAATGTATAAAACTTGGAAATAGAAAATGAATATTTACTAGCCAGCGGTTTTCATATCAACCCTAGTTTCTCGTCTTCTTTTTGACCGACCACACACTACCGAGCATGAATTCGCGAAAAATTAAGATCAGTATTTTTCTAATCATTATTGCTATCCTTGTCGCGGGAGGGTGGCTTCTTTGGAAGAGGGGTAATAGTGATGGATTCAATAGTCAGTCATCGTCTTCAACCAATACTCCATCAACAAACTGGAAAGTGTATGAAAATACTGCTTATGGATATCGGTTGTCGTACCCATTAAACACGGAGATTGCACGAGTGCAAGATATGGATCCGCGTCCGATCACGGAGGTTGATGACATTTATGTGTCTTGGGAGGGTTCCGAATTGTTTATAACAGCAGTCACTGGATCTTCGACTGCCTCTGCCTCAGATCTCAAATCTTTCGCGGAGTCAATCCGTCAAAATCAAATCAATAACAAAAATCCAAATGTAAGAAATAAGCAAGTTGGCGATCTTAAAAAGATATCATTTGCTGACAAGGCAGCATATTCATTCACATTGAGTGGAGGCTTTATTGTGGGTGCGTCGGGTACTACTGAATATGGCTTTGAGGGTACGCATAATTATATTTTTGCCGAAAACAACGCAGGCGAAAAAATGATTTTACATTACCCTATCGGTGATGCTTTGTCTGAAAAGATAAAAAACTCCTTTGTATTTATAAATAAGACATCAAGCTAGCCTAGCTTTGATAACCGCAAGGAGGAAGGGCAACCGCGTTTTCTAATTGCCAACGTGCGTCAAGTATCTGAGCGCTTCTTTCAGTCGATCTTTCGTGCCACGTGCGTCTTCGGGTATGTGACCCACCGCTTCACGTGCTTGCTGGGGGGTGTAGCCGAGCGCTTTGAGCGCTTCAATCACGTCGCTTTCGGTGCCACGCTGTTGGCTTACTGACTCTTCAATGTGCATGTCAGCGATCTTGTCGCGCAGTTCGACGACGATCTTTTCCGCGCTCTTTTTGCCGATGCCTGCGACCGAGGTGAGGTACTTGCTGTCGTTTGCGGCAATGGCGCTTTTCACTTTCTCAAGGTTGCCCAGACCAATGATGCCCAATGCGCTGCGCGGCCCGATGCCGGACACCAAAAGGAGCAATTCAAAAAAAGCAAGCTCGTCACGCGAGAGAAAGCCGTAGAGCTCCATCGCATCGTCGCGCACGACCAGGTGCGTCCAGCATCTCACCATGTCTCCATCAACATGCCGCGCCAGCGTATCGGTCGTCACAAACACGCGGTAGCCTACACCCCCGACATTTATAATGAGCGAATTCTGAAACCGTCCGATAACGTTGCCTTCAATAGCGCTTATCATGTGCTTATCATAGCGGCTCGCAAGAATGCAGGCAAACGCGAGGATCCATTGCTTGACATAAATTTATTTTGTGATACTCTGGAAGACGGCACATTCGCCTTCCTGGACATTAAGGATCCCAAAATGCCGACCACATTCGACCTGATCGAAGCAGCTAAGTATTTTATTGTCTCACCGGCAAAAGATGGAAAAAAACATCGTATCTTCGCGTCTGACGGGACATTCAATCTGGTGGTGGAGACCTATCCGGCATCCCAATCAGAAGATGAGGTTTTCGTTCGCGCAGTGCAAATGGCGGGGAAACGTGAAGTCAGGGTGGAGCGTGACTCTGATCCTACGGATCTTTCTCGCTTCTTCAAATGAAAGGATTTTTAGATGAAGACGCCAATTGCGTTCACCGATCATCTGACCGCTGGTCAGATGGATACACTTCTGGCAGATGGTTGGCCTCTCGAAATTACAAGAGGAGGTACGGCGATCGATGATTGTCAGGTGGGCCAGCTTATTGAGGTGCAGTGCACTGAAGATGATCGTAAGGTGCACGCACGAATCATAAGTAAAAACAGGGCACGAGATTTTTGGTGGGATCTAGAGCTTAGGCCCAATTTGTCGGCCGAGGAAACTTAACTGAGTTTGGGACGACTTGAAAACGAAACCCAGCGATAACATCAAAGGGTTTCATCTTTTTGTATCCACAAGTTCTAAATCAATCCACATCAAAAGTAAGTGCGTTTCGGTAAAGAATTTAAACCTAAGGGATTTAGACAAAATCTTTGTTACGTGGTATGCTTCCCTCACTACCCCTTGGGGATTTTTTATTTGCTATGGAAATACGCAACATCGCCATCATCGCTCACGTCGACCACGGGAAAACGACCTTGACTGACGCTATCATGCGGCAGACGGGTGCCTTTG
>CAZWIY010000054.1:0-5303 GCA_964634575.1 uncultured Candidatus Saccharibacteria bacterium
AACTTGTAATTACAATCGATTTAATCTTGACAAAATTAATTACTTTACGTATATTAAGAAAAGACTTCCGCGCCTGGACAGAGAATCTGTTCGCGACCGACAACTGAGACTATCAGAAGGCCGAGGACCCTCACACATCCGTGTTTGAGGGTCCTACTATTTTTTATATTATTTATCCCCACCCCTTTACCTCAAGTGCGGCGCGGGCGGCAAAAAAATGATTTAAAAATCATGGAAACGTTTTATCTCATCCTTTATGTATTCCAGCTTTTTATCTGAAATCTTCCCCATTCGTTTTAATATTCTCTTTTGGGAAATAACTTTCATTTGATGGATACATAAAGAATTCTTCTTATTTTTCCAATCAAACAGTATGTACCCCGGGACATCCTTCATTTTTGTGGAAAGAGGAATAACGAGAGCAAGCTTTTTACCGATGACGTGAATTACTAACACTGGTCTTGTAAATGACTCTCCCTTCCCGTCCATCTCACTGCCAACATTGCAACCAAGAATAGCCCAACGGATCTCGCCGACGCGTATAAACACAGAGACATCACCATCATCTATTCTCTTCTTAACCTCATTCCACTCATCAAAATGTTTTTTGTACATAGTTTGGGTACCAAAACGTATGCGACTCCCCGAAGGGAGTCGTGGACGCCTTTCGGCGATTGTATTTTTATACTACTCTTTTTTATCTTTTCGTCAACCCCACCCCTTTACCTCAAGTGCGGCGCGGGCGGCCATCTGTTCGGCTTCTTGTTTAGATTGACCCTGCCCTTTTGCGATCATTTCTTTATGTAAGAATACGCCGACGATGAACTGCTTGTCATGGTCGGGCCCTTTTTCTTCGATGATCTGATAGCTTGGCGTGATCGAGACATGCTCCTGCGCCTCTTCCTGGAAACGGCTCTTGCTGTCCTGCCACAGACGCTTTTGTACGATGTCTTGCGTCAGCGGAAAAATATGCGTCGCGATGAAATCGTGTGCGGCATCATACCCCTGGTCGAGATAGACCGCACCTACTACCGCCTCGAACGCATTGGCCAAAATGTATTGTCGCGCACGGCCGGTATCTTTCGCTTCGCCACGCGACAGGAGCAGGAAATGATTCATACCCAACTCGCCAGCGACCGTCGAAAGCGTAATGGTATTGACGAGTGCCGCGCGATACGCGGTCAGTTCGCCTTCGGTCTGCGTCGGGAACGCGTCAAAAAGAAAACGCGTCACCACGAGCTCAAGTACCGCGTCACCAAGAAATTCGAGACGTTCGTTGTGATCGACATTTTCCGCGCGATGCTCGTTGACGTATGAACGGTGGGTAAATGCCTGCCGAAGGAGTTCCCTGTTTTTAAACGTAACGCCGATGTGACGTTCAAACACAGAAAACTCCGGGCGGGAATCTTCGTGTGATGTAGGCATAGATTCCTGTTAATTCGACGGTTGCTCTTTCTGCACCAAAAGGTTGATCGCCTTGGTGATGATAGGCAAAATGTCGTGATAAAAATTGAGATCGAGTATGTCAGAGAGTTTGAACCAGCGTGCATCATCGAGTCCGCCTTTCTCTTCAAGCTTGATATCCTCAAAAGGTGACTCTGCCAAAAAATACGTGACGTGCTTGCGGATCTTTCCTTTCTCGGGTGTCGTCGCGACATACTCATTTTCACCGAGTTTATCTTTGATCGTCACGGAAAGGCTGATCTCTTGCCTGATCTCGCGCTGCGTGCCCGCTTCGACACTTTCATCTTCTTTGATGCCGCCTTTGGGAAGCGTCCAATGGCCGAATACATCGTGCACGAGCGCGACGTAGACCGTCTCGCCGTCACGAGCAAACACGACCGCGCCGCCCTTGCGTTCGACCGGCATCTGTTCATACGGGACGATCTTATGCAACGGTTTCGTTTTTTTCTTGGACACTTCGTCTTTGCCCGGCTCGCCCAGCTCTTTATATACGGAGCCAAGCACGCCGTTGACGAAGCGGCCGCTGCTGTCGCCGCCGAAATTTTTACCAAGCTCGATCGCTTCGTTGATGGCCACCTTTGCCGGCACTTCGCCCCGATCGGAAAATAGCAGTTCGTAGAGGCCGATGCGCAAGATGTTGCGATCGACGCGCGAGATACGCGCGATCGGCCATTCGGGCGCGGCCTTTTCGATGACCAGATCGAGATCTTTTTGTTTTTCGACGACCCCACGCAACAGACGCTTCATAAACGAAATATCGCTTGATCCAGGAGCAAACTCTTCTATATTGCGATCAAGCATCTCGTCGAGCGGTGACGCGTCTCGACCTTCTTCAACATTTGCATCCCACTCAAAGAGTGTTTGTAAAACGATAGACCTCGATAGATGTCGGTTCGCCATGAGTGCTTTCTATTGTAATGTACTCAATGTTTTTCTGAAAGGACGAAACATGCACAACAAAACCACAATCGTTTTGCTCTTTATTCTTTGCGTTTCTTTTCCGCTTTTGCCGCACGACGTTTCGCAGCCTTGTCCGCCTCACGGGAAAGATCGACGATCTTTTTTCCGCGATAGGTGCCGTCTGCCTGCATGGCATGCCGAACATGCACCGTGCCCGTTTTGGCGTCTTTGGCGACCCGTGGCGTGCCTAAGCGTATATGCGCTCGGCGGCTGCCGGTCTTTGCGTGACTGATATGCATTCTCACTGACATGCCGCCACTATATCAGAACATGAAAAAAACCGCAAGAAATCGAATGCTGCGGTTATACACAGATCTTTTTCAAAAAAGTCCGCCGATGAAGGGGGCTGGGGCCGTGCATCACAATACGTTCTCGGTGCATACGGGTACCATATCCTTTATGGATCTCAAAGCCATATGCAGGATAGCGTTTGGCGATGTTGACCATATAGGTATCACGCCGCACTTTTGCTGCAATAGACGCAAGCGAGATGATCGGCTCGGTAACATCGCCTTTTATAATAGTAGTTTGATTTTTGTACATAGACGGCGCATGTAAACTGCCATCAAGCAGTACCGTGCAAGTATTTGGATTAAGCTTAAGCCGATCAAGTGCGCAATGCATCGCTGTACGAATTGCATGTACGATTCCCCGTTCATCTATATGCTTATTGCCCACCAACGCGACTTCATACCGCAACGATGGTTCCATTTCCATGTGCGCAAGCCATGCTTTACGTGCAATCGCAGAGAGTTGCTTGCTGTCTTTGACGCCTGTAAAAATTGAGAAATCAAAATCAACCGGCACCGCTGCTACTCCTACGGCCACCGGACCGGCCAAAGGCCCCCGCCCTGCTTCGTCTATGCCGATGAGGTAGTGCATGGGAATAGTATACTCGAAAATGTTCGCTGCAATTTATGTACGTGTCTTTTGTAATGCATTCTTTATAGCTTCAATGAGTTGGTCTAGTTCGTACGTGAACGATCCCTTGAGTACCAACAGATCGTCTCGACCGAGTGTGGTGGCAATGTCACGCGCAATATCGGAATACTGACGTTTGGAAATAACGTGAGCTCCCGGCATGACAGAGCGAACCGCCCGAACGAATCGCGTGGCGCCGATCACGTATACCGCATCGAACCCGGAGAGTGCATGGGCGATTGCGGAGTATGCATGATCGTCATGTGCATGAGGACGCGGCTCACCGAGCACGATGATCTTTGCACGTACCGGCATGCGCAAAGCGTATCCGGCAAGCCAGCAGGTACAGTGTGGGATCGCTTTATACGTATCCGCAATATACCAACTGCCGTTTTGCAGTTGCTCCACATGAAGACGATCCGCAAACGGCAGTTGATCAAAAAATAGGTAATGCGGGTCGTGCGGCAACAAGTGTACGTGGTGCAAAAACAAGAGTGCCGCATGCACCGCAACACCGTGAGGTGGAAAAAGAAAGTGCGGTACCTCGATAGCGACGCTTCCTGACGGAAGCGCATACGTATACGTGTGCGGCCGACTCATTTCGCTCATCGCGGCTGGCATTGCTTGCATTGCCTCAACGGTATAGGTGTGTGCGGCCGACATACTCAGCCTTCGATATGACGACGGAATGATGGCGCAGCCGGATGTTGGTACCGCTTGCAAAAGAGCTGAGCGTTCTTGTTCCACAGATGCCGTCTCTTTGCGCCAATGGGTGTCACTTTCACTGACCATGATGGCCGCTTCGGGAGAAAAGTAACGAAGAAACCACGGAATATCATGGCGGAAATCCGCACCAAGTTCAACCAAGATCCATGCGTCCGTCAGTGGCGATCCCCAGAGCAATCTTCGCCACGTACTCGCGCGACGCAACGATGTGGCAGTAAGGCCAAACACGGCAAGCACAATACCGAGCTCATTGGTATATCCTGTTCGCGCTGCCACGACCCGCTCTCCCAAAGAAGCCAGCGCGTGCGCGAGCGTCATTCGTACGGTCGTCTTTCCGCTCACGCCAGTGCATACGACCAATCGAACATGGGCATGGTGTATAGCTTGCCGCCGAAGCAGCACGATACCCGTTGCAATAGCTCGCCGAATCATACGCTGTTGTGGAGAAGTCCGTTTACAAATTCCCGCTCATTGTAGGGACGTTTGGTACCGTGCGGACCTGCGATCACGGTTTCCGATCCTTTCGCACTCAATAGTATGCAATCTTCAGGATGTGCGATGGCGCACGCATGCAGCACCGCATCTTCACGCACGGTATAGGTCACATACGGATGCGTAGCTGAAAAACCAGCGATGATGTCACGCTCGATATGCCGAGGATCTTCGTCAAATGGATTTTCTTCGGTAACAATACTGTAGTCGGCATACTGTTGGGACAAGTTCGCCAGTTGTGGCCGCTTTGTTTTATCGCGCCCACCACCTGCCGCTCCGAACACATGAATGATTGTACCGCTTACATATCGTCGTAAAAAAGGAAGGATCTCTGACCACGCTGCCAAGGTGTGCCCGTAGTCAATAATCACCAACGGATGCTCGTGCACCACTTCAAAACGACCGGGAATGCATGGAAGTGATGCAAGCGCTTTACAACCGAGAGCAAGCGGTACGCCATATGCACGCCCGATAGCCAGCGCCAACACAGCATTGCGTACCGTAAATGGACCGCCCATCGCAAGCGTGCAATGCATATGTTCCTCACCGTATCCGATTTCAAAAGAAACGTGCGTAAGCGATACTTCGCGTGATATATACCATATCGTCCCCTTCCCTCTTTTTCTCGAAACTGTTTCCGCACGTACGCCGTCGTGTACCCATTCAGCGAGAATCGGATCATCAACGTTGAGCGTTACTGCGGGTCGCGACCCCAAACGCGCACGCATCAAACAAATCAA
>CAZWIY010000055.1:0-5285 GCA_964634575.1 uncultured Candidatus Saccharibacteria bacterium
GATCTTCTTCTATCTCTTTTCCACAAATTTCACAAATTCCAAATGTACCTTCCTCGATCTTCTTCTATCTCTTTTCCACAAATTTCACAAATTCCAAATGTACCTTCCTCTATTTTCTTGAGTGCGCGCGTAACATTTTGGTAGCGCACTTCAAGATCGTCGAGAATCCCTTGGTTTTCTTGCTGAGACTCGATCCGGTCCGCGGCTTCATTCGGGTCGGCGTTCATGATGTCGATATCTTCCGGCTTGGGCTGCCAATCGCCCGGCGCATCAGGGTTGGGCGCCCCGACCGTTGACATCTCTTCTTTCAGAGCGCGCAATTCTTCTTCGAGTTTGGTTTTATACACTGCAGTATTCATGAGTGTATAGTAACAGAATCATAAAACCCCGCAAGTTTAAAATCTCCTTGATGAAAGGCGAGTTACCACTTCTTTGAAAGTATTTTCGTCAGTGGTGATGACGATGGTTTGTTTGTCGTAGAAACCGTATACCAAAGCGATCTTGCCGTCATTGTCGCGCAACAGACGCACATCTTTGTTGACGATGATCGCATCCTCGAAGGCATGTGGCAGAAACAGCGTTGTCGTTCGTGGCGGATCGCTACGTTTTGTTGCTGGTGTTGGAGTGGCAGCGACTGCGGTCGTACTTGCGGTGCCCGTTGCACTGGTAGTCGCTTGAGGATTTGAAAAATCATCTGATTCCTCCGGTGGAATAAAGCTGGTAAATCGCTGCACCAATGCGGGTCCAAACAATGGCGCCAGGTCTGCGTTCAAATTATTTTCCCAGTCAAGCATGCCGGCAAACGCCGTTTCATACGACGATGTTTTCAAGATGATAAACGGCCGCCCCTGGTCAAATTGATAGAATCCGAACATCATTTTCGTATCAAGCGATCGTGCCAGTGCTTCGGGTATGTGCGTTTCAAGCAACCCCAGCCAGTCGCTGGCCGATAACAGCGTTGGGACGATTTTTTGTGTCGTAGGATCGACGACGGTCTTAATGAAATAGAGTTGGGTAATGCTGCCTATTTTCGTGTCGAGATCTTGCTGCACTTTCACGAGTCCCGACATGAGTTGGCTTTTTGAAAGATTATCGGTATTGACCGAACGTTGATCCTCTACGACGATATACGACGGTATCTCGCTTGCCGGCAGCACGGAGGTAGGTTTTTTGAAAAAATATAATGCGACACCAGCACCGACGCCACCTAAAAGCAGCAGTGAAACGCTGATGCCCAAGATGAAGTATCCGATCCCCGATAAGGCGCTTTTTTGTGTGCCGTTTTCCACCACGCCGTCCAATTGTTTGCGGGTGCGACGATTTTCTTCTGCGGAAATAGCGCTCACGACGGACACTTGTTTTTTGGTGATGACTTGCGCCATGTCATCTTTAAACGTACGTACCGTCCGCAGCGAAGAATTTTTTTTTGCAGGCGATGTTGTTTGCGATGATTCGAGTTTGTTTTCAAAAGGCGTATTGCTGCTGACGGTGTCACGCTTAGCAGGCTGTTTGTTTTCAGGAGGTATCGCAGGATTTGCAATCGGCTGCTTCATTGGCTGCTGCAGGGGTGTTGGTGCGAGAGGAGGCTGGGGTGTCGATGGTGCGAGAGGTGTGATCGGCGCTTGTGCATGCTCGACTCGATCGCGCAGCGCGGCGAGATTGTTCTGAGACGGCCTATTGCCTCCTTGCCATGCAAGACCGGCCGCTACCGCTTCTGCGGAAGGCGTAGCGACCGGCTTGGTAACGGGCGTTTCCCGATGCATATGCTCGACGGGGCCGTCATCGGGAGTAATGATAACCTCATTGGGATCAGCCGCCGGAGCGGCACCCGGCGCCCCTGTGTTTTTTGAAGTTTCAGGAGGGATATTCGTATCGTTTGATGACATGTGCGTGTTGTCTTAACGACGTTCACGATGTCCGTTTCCGTTTCCTGCGATACCGCTCGATGCAGTCAAACCTTTCCGTGATGCAAACTCGGGATCAACGCGTTTAATAGACAGATTGACTCTGTTTTTTTCGTCAATCTCTTTGATAACAACTGACACTTTTTCTCCTTCGGTAAGCGCATCGCGGACATTTTCAATCCGAAACGGAGCGATTTCGGAGATATGAACGAGTCCTTCGGTATTGCGACCGATCCGTACAAATGCTCCGAAGTCCATAATGCGTGTCACCTCTCCTTCAAACCGTTCACCGGCGACATATTCATGCGTGAGATCCGCAATGATGTCGCGCGCTTTTTCCGCGGTGCCATGACGGCCGGTGATGAACACCAAACCGTCTTCTTCTATTGTAATATCATCTACGCCGGTGTCATCACGTATGCCGTTGATAGTCTTACCGCCGGGGCCGATCACGAGACCGATCTGGTCTTTCTTCACCTGTAAGGTGAGTATTTTGGGCGCGTGCGGCGAGATGTCTTTGCGCGGTTCGGGCAGCGCATCGGTGATGACATTCAAAATATGAAGTCGTGCGGCTTTTCCTCGCACGAGCGCTTCTTTTAGGATATCGAGCGTAAGGCCCTGCACTTTGATGTCAAGTTGTATCGCCGTGACGCCCGCGCTTGTGCCTGCAACTTTGAAATCCATATCACCATGATGGTCTTCCGGCCCTTGGATGTCGGTCAGTATCTTGTAGCGGTCACCCACCAGCATGAGTCCTATGGCGATACCGGCCACGGGACGCAATATCGGCACACCGCCGTCCATAAGCGCGAGCGTCGAAGCACAGACCGACGCCATCGACGTCGAACCGTTTGAAGCCATACTTTCCGACACGAGTCGTATCGTATATGGGAACGCCGCTTTCGATGGGATCACTGCCGAGAGCGCTTTTTCGGCAAGCGCGCCATGACCTATCGCGCGGCGATTCATGCCACCCAGGCGCCCGGTTTCTCCCACTGAAAAAGGAGGAAAGTTGTAGTGGTGCATAAAATGTTTCTTCACTTCCTGCTCTTCTATGGAGTCCACCAGAAGCGAATCACCTGGACCGCCAAGGGTGAGTGCGGTAAAGACGTGCGTGCCGCCGCGGTAAAATACACCGGCTCCATGCACCATCGGTGTTGCGATGCCGCGCGCCTGCGCAAAGAGCGGTCGCACTTCGTCCATGCCTCTGCCATCGGCGCGGCGGTTGTTCTCTACCGCTTCCGTATGAATACATTGGTCGACGGCATGTTCAAACAGATCTTCGACATGCGCTTTGTTCGCGTCGGGCAGTTGTTCCGCAACCAGTGCGTGCCATTCTTTTGCAAGTATGCCGATACCTTCCTTGCCGGCAATGCCCGTGAAAACCGCACCGGTCATCTTGGGCCCAATGTGCGCATCGAAAAGTGATTGAAGCTCGGGAGCGATGTTCGCAAACGCAATCTCACGTTTTTGTTTGCCGATCTGCGCGACCACGTCTTCTTGAAATTTTTGCAGTTGCCCAAGTTCATGGAGTGCGCGAGCCAGCGCGTCTTCGATATCGCTTTCCTGCGCCTCGAACGCTTTCGTCTCGATCATATTGATCGTGTCGCCTTGTCCGCACGCAAGGACATCGTATAACAGTTCTTCGTGTGCCCGCATTTCATAGCCCGGGTTGATGATCTGCTCGCCGTTGCGATGGCGGCTGACACGCACGGCGCTGACCGGCCCGCCCCATGGTATGGAAGACGTTGCAAGCGCAAGCGATGCAGCGATAACGGCAAGCGTGTCGGGATCGTCTTGTGCGATCGAGAGCACGGTAACCACGACCTGTACGTCAAGTCGCAGACGATGATCAAACAAGGGGCGAATCGTTCGATCAACGATGCGTCCGGTCAAGATAGCTTCATCGGAGGGCCGTCCTTCGCGACGCATAAAACGACTACCGAGGATCGCGCCGGCAGCATAATGTTTTTCTTCGTAGTCGACGGTGAGCGGAAAATAGCCAAGTCCGACGCGCTCTTCGCGACCCATGACCGCCGTAGCCATGACGGTCGTGTCGCCGTAGCGGACGATCACCGAGCCGTCAGCTTGGTCGGCGAGATCGGTAAATTCGGCGGTCAAGAGCTTGCCGCCGATTTCCGTTGTAAATTCTTTTCTCTGCATTGCCGTAGTGTAGCAGATTTAGCGGTTATATACTACTCGTCTTCTTCGGACTCTTCGCGCGACAACGCATGGCCGCGGTAGCCGATGAGAAATTTTTTAGGCTCGAGGTCCATGTCGATGAAATCATCGGTCGCTTCCTTCAATCGTCCCGATGCGGATCGTCCGAATGCGATCACTTCCACCTGGCACCCCTCCTTTGTTTTGAGGTATTCAACCAACGGTACAAAGTCGCCATCGCCGGTTGCGAGTACCACCGTGTCGAGTTTTGGGGCCATCTTGATGGCATCGATCGCCATGCCGACGTCCCAATCTGCTTTTTTCGCGCCGCCAAAAAATATCTGAAGGTCTTTGGTTTTGGTTTCGATACCGATTTTTGCCAAGGCATCGAAAAAACCTCGTTCTTCCCCGCTTTCCGTGGTCACGACATACGACATCGCGCGGATGAGCGTTCGTTCGGCCAGCGCTTCTTTGAGCACGTGAGCGAAATTTACTTTTGCTTTATAGAGGTTTTTTGCACTGTGATAGAGGTTTTGCGTGTCGATAAAAATGCCGACGCGCTGTGCTTTATGCTTAATAACAGACATATATATAAATATATTAAATTATAAAAATGCTTATGCTACCTATTGTAGCAGTAGAACGAAACAACAAAAAGCCGTGGTTACCACGGACTTTTGTCTATTTCTTGAGGTTGAGTTTCTTGAGAAGCGCGTTGTATTTGCGCTTGTCCTTCTTTTCAAGATACTTGAGGTGCGCGCGGCGGTCGGCAACCATGCCCAAAAGACCGCGACGTGAATGCACATCTTTGGGATTTTTCTTCAAGTGGGTCGTCAGTTCGGTGATTTGCTTGGTGAGCATACCTACCTGCACTTCAGGCGAGCCGGTGTCGGTATCGTGCCGTCCCGTTTCCTTGATGATATTGATTTTCTTTCGTTTCGTAAGCATGACAGCAGTCTAGCATACCTTGACAAAAAATGCAAGTGTTGGATAGATTTTAAATTGTTATACCCGCGTCGTGGCGTGACGCGGGTTGTTTGCAGGGTCGTGGGGGAACTAATTTAAATAAAAAGTACACCCAGCAGCTTCTTTTGTCAAGTAATTACTACCTGACTTTATTTGACTGAGGTTGTATATTTATACAGCCCATTCGGGCCACTTTTCTTTTTACTGTCCGGGTGGGCAAGTAAGGGAAAGGGTCAAATATGTGGGTAAAAGGAA
>CAZWIY010000056.1:0-4218 GCA_964634575.1 uncultured Candidatus Saccharibacteria bacterium
ATAATCCTAATGCATATTTTTCTGGGGAAATAGCTTCCACCGAAAAAAATGATGACGGCACCGTCCTTAAAGGAGTAGTACACGATGAAAGTTGTCGAAAGCTTGGCGGTGTGTGCGGACATGCGGGATTGTTTTCCACCATAAACGACCTTGAACGCTTTATGAATGTATGGATCAATAAAGGGGTCTATAAAGACAAAGAATACTTGAACAGCAAAACAGCACTATCGGCAATAAAAAACCAAACACCAAAACTCAGTACACCCATCGGCCTTGGCTGGCATTTAGATGCTTCACGACATATAGGATATACATCACCTCAAGATATTTTTTTTCATCCAGGTTTTACCGGCACACTTATTGGCGGTTCATTTCGTGTTTTTATCCAACAGTACTTATCCGACACGCAAGGACCCGGAAATAAAAAATGCTTTTCTGAGGAAATTATTTTCATTGCTATTCGCTCTTTAACCGAGGAGATTACGATGGTGTCACGCAGGAAGGATTATCTACCCCAATCGGAGGCGGAGTGGTTGTCAACAGATAAGTTTGCCGTTGAGACAGTGATGGCTAATAAAAATCAGATACGCTGTGCATTTGCACAAGAATCGAAAAGCAGCCGTCTTGTTATCATGGTGGGTGGAATACCAAGGGATCCCATAAGGCGGGAAAAATTGCCTCTGATCAACAAATTGTATGGGCATCTTGCGATCAAGATGTTGGATCATCAGGTAAATAGTCTCCTCTACAATCAGCCTGCGACAGGCGGTTCCGGTGGGGAGTGGAAAAGCGAGACATTTCAGTCAAGAGCAGTAACATTACAACTGGCGGATCATTACTGGTTAGCTTTTTTGAAGCTGACGATCCTCCGATTCCGTTGTATATACAAGAACACTATAGAAATCTAATGCGTGAGTTTTCAAGGAGGGGCAGCGACGCGACCACAATAATAATCCCTGGTGTTGCTCATAATTTTCGCAGAATAGGCGTGCCAGAAGGAAAAAATGTGGTTGATAATGACAGCGTGAGAGCGACCGCAATAAAGCTTGCCGACTTCTTGAAGTGACACAGGATTGCAGTCGCTCTCTGTCATGAAACAGGGAGCGGCTTTTCTTTTTGCGTTTATATCCAGCTGCGGTATGATTAAGTCGCATTAATGGTTGATTAGACTCGTATGAAATTCACTTTTTCTCAAAGTATTGCAAAGGGTGTTGTGTCGGTTATGTTGTCACGAGAATCTGAGCAGACGGAGATGCATGTGCATGACGACGGTACGCAAGAACTTTCGATCGGCATTAAAGATTTTAATAATATCACACGTCGCAAAGCCCTCACTCTTATGCGACGGGTTATTATTGCAGCAAAAGAGCGTAATATCAAACGTGTTGCGATAGATCTTGGCCAGTTTCGATTCGATGGCGTCGAACTTGACGATCGTGAACTCGGCCGCTTGTTTGCGGAAAACGCCTTGATGGCTAACTACGAATTCAACTCCTTCAAGACAAAACCAAAGGAAGGATGGAAGCAGGTTGAAGAAATCATATTGACGGGAACGACAAGTATGGCGCTTAAAGAAGGTATAAAGATAGGCACGGTGGTCGGGGAAGAAGTGAACAAATGCCGCGAGCTTGCCAATACGCCCGGTGGCGACATGACGCCAACCCTGCTCGCGAAAAAAGCATCCGAAGCTGCAAAAGGTACTGCCGTAAAAGTAACGACGCTTGGCAAGAAAGAGATCGAAATGCAAAAAATGGGAGCGATCCTTGGCGTCGCGCGCGGTTCCAAAGAAGATCCGCGATTCATCATTTTGGAATATTTCGGCGCATCAAAGAAAGAAAAGCCGACGGTGTTGGTGGGCAAGGGCATCACATTTGACTCAGGTGGCCTCAATATAAAAACCGACGACCACATGCTCGACATGCATCTCGATATGTCAGGCGGTGCGGCAGTCATCCATGCGGTTGTTGCGGCCGCTCGCCTTGGGCTTAAAAAGAATGTCGTAGGTCTCGTGCCTGCTGCGGAAAATGCGGTATCAGGCGAGAGTTATCGACCGGGCGATATCCTCAAGTCTATGTCGGGCAAGACCATTGAAGTACTCAATACCGATGCCGAAGGACGTATCATTCTTGCCGATGCGCTGACGTATGCGAAAAAATACGATCCGGCGCTGGTTGTCGATGCGGCGACGCTTACGGGTGCGGCGCTTGTCGCGATCGGCACGGCGGCGTCGATCATCATGACACGTAACGAAGAACTAATAGACACCTTCAAAGAGTTGGGCGAGACAAGTGGCGACTACGTATGGCCGCTCCCGCTGTGGGAAGAATACGAAAAAGGAGTCAAAGGCCGCTTCGGTGACGTGGCAAACATTCCGACGCAAAACTCGCGCGAAGGTGGCTCAATCAACGGCGGTATGTTTCTCTTGCAATTTGCCGACTCGTATCCGTGGGTGCACATCGACATCGCTCCGCGCATGACTTCGGTCGATGGCGACTACCTCGCCAAGGGTGCGGCGGGTGCGCCAGTGCGATTGTTTGTGCGGTTGTTGGAGGAACAATGAAAAAATTCAAACCAAAACCCGGCCAAACTGACTTCACCGATGCCCGGTGGGCGCCGGTGATCAATTGCGTGCTGAAATACAAAGGCAAGATTTTGGTCGTACAGCGCAGCAAGGATCTCAGTTTTTATGCGGGATATTGGAACGGTGTCTCGGGCTTTCTCGATGATCAGAAAAGTCTCAAAGAAAAAGTACAGGAAGAGTTGAAAGAAGAGCTCGGCATACCGAAAGGAAAGATCAAAACGATCAGGCTGGGAGAAATCTTCGATCAAGAAGAAAAGAAGTACAAAAAGACATGGATCGTGCATCCGGTATTGGTGGAAGTTGCCACAGACAAAGTGACACTCGACTGGGAAGCAAAAAAGTATGCATGGGTCACACTCGACGAAGTAAAGAAATTAAAGCTGATGCCCGGCTTTGATATTGTTTTGGAAAAAGTAACTCCATGGATAAATGAGTCATAAAAACAGCATGATCAAATTAGGGAAATACAAACATTACAAAGGCATAGACTGCGAAATCATAGGGGTAGCTAAGCATAGCGAAACCCTTGAGGAGATGGTTGTATATCGTGAGTTGCGCAACGGTGGTTTATGGGTGCGACCACTCACGATGTTTTTGGAAGACGTTGAAGTTGAGGGTAAAAAAGTGCCGAGGTTTGAATATATAGGCGGGAAGTAGTGTACGGTATAATTTTTGTATGAAAAAAGTCACGACACTGTGCATGATCCACCAGCATCCGCGGGTATTGTTGGGTATGAAGAAGCGCGGATTCGGTGCGGGGAGGTGGAACGGTTTTGGTGGCAAGGTGTTGCCGCAGGAGAGCATTGAAGCATCAGCGATACGTGAAATGCAGGAAGAAACGGGAATCGTGGCGCATGATCTGGAAAAAGTTGGTTTGCTCAACTTTGCATTTACTCATACGCCAGAGACAATCGAAGTGCACGTCTTTCGTATCGAAGATTTTTCGGGAAAACCAACTGAAAGCGAAGAGATGCGCCCGCAATGGTTTTACATAGATGAGATCCCTTTTTCAGACATGTGGCCGGACGATATCTACTGGTACCCGCTTTTTTTGAAAGGCAAAAAATTCAAGGGAAATTTTCTTTTTGAAGGTCACGACAAAATACTCAAGCAGGAGCTAGTCGAAGTCGAATTGTTATGAAAACTAAAACATCCCCAAAAGTTTGTTGAGTGTTAGGGTAGGACGTTCAATTTAAGTAGTTCTGGAAGCTTTTGTATATTCTGATGCAGCGGTATGTTTTCCATTTCTGTTGAAGAAAAGAAGGCAAACTCCTCGGCTTCATCAGAAGGTTTAAAATTCATTTCTTTTAGGGTTACCTTGTATCCAAGAAGCATAATCCAAATAGTACCCATCTTCTGGTGGTCGTCTCTTGTGTCCATATGAGAGACGGGTACGGTGCAATTGTTCCCACAACAAATCCTGTTTCTTCTTCAAGTTCGCGATGAATAGTCGAGATGGGGTCTTCCCCATATTCAATGCCGCCACCCGGAAGTTCCCAGCCCTTACCCCCAGTTTCTTTTAAGAGGAGCAACTTGTCTTCCTCATTAAATATGAGTGCTTTTGCGGAAACTCGATAAAATTTATCAGGTATGCTCATAGAGTAATAATTTCTGTCCGCCCGGAGGGAATCGAACCC
>CAZWIY010000056.1:4228-5196 GCA_964634575.1 uncultured Candidatus Saccharibacteria bacterium
GGTGGTCGTGGTGAACGAGAAGTTCGGCATCCGCCTCACCGACATCATCACGCCCGCCGCGCGCATCCGCAAACTGCGCGCCTGGCCCGCCCCCAAAAAGCTGTCGGCCCCGCGGCACGACACCGCGGGGCCGAAATGCGTTCTTGATCCGGCGGATGTCACACCGCGCCATCATAACAAAAAAAATAAAATATTTCTAGAGCGGCAGATCAAACGCGAACGCGCCGGCACCGAGGAAGAGCAGGGCGAAGCAGATCATGAACAGCATAAAGTAGGTGACTTTGCCGTGCGGTGCAAGAGAGAATTTGGCAAACGAAAGGACTTTCAGCAGTGCCGCTATGAGCATGCCGGCAAGCGCGGCGACTTGCGTGTAGAGGCCTATAAAGAGCAGTACGCCGCCGACGACCTCGATTGCGGCCAAGATGCAGGATGCATACTTAAGGTTTCGTGTATCGCTTGTGCGGGCAAACGAAACATGCTCCTTGGTAAAATAAAAGAGCGTTATAGCAGCGGCCATACGCAAGACAAACGCTCCGAAGAGGTAATACACAAGCATTGCGGGAAATACGGCAAACATGAGACTAGTATAGCAGATTCGTGTATACTCGCGCTATGGATATCCCCGTGCGGTTGATGCTGGTCAACATTCGTAGCGCTCACAACGTGGGGTCGATCTTGCGCACGGCAGACGCGATGGGCGTCGAACGTGTCTACTTGTGCGGGGTTACACCCTTGCCGGTAGATCGTTTTGGGCGCGCCATGGGCGCGATCGCGAAGACGGCACTTGGTGCAGAGCGGACAGTCGCGTGGGAACATGTTGCGGATGCATATGCCTGTATCGACGCCCTTAAAAAAGAAGGATGGAACATCGTCGCTGTCGAACAAGATGCACGAGCATATGATTACAAAACCTATCTCTGCGACAAGCCGACCGTACTCTTGTTTGGCGAAGAAGTGGGCGGGCTCAC
>CAZWIY010000057.1:0-867 GCA_964634575.1 uncultured Candidatus Saccharibacteria bacterium
CGCACCTGCAAAGCGCACCGAGACAACGAACGAGAGTTGCCGCTGTAAGTCAGTTTATCAGCCGAACCTTTCAGTATGCATTTTGCGAAAGTATATACCGCGCTTCCGGCGCTGTCGTCACAACTTATTACGGTAGAGACAGACCTCGCACGAGGTCTTCATTCGTTTTCAGTAGTCGGCCTTCCCGACAAAGCGATCGAGGAAGCGCGCGATCGTGTTTCGGCAGCCATCAAGCACGCTGGTTTTTCTTCTCCCAAGCAAACCAACAGCAAGATCGTCGTTTCACTTGCACCAGCACATATTAAAAAAGAAGGGGCTGTTTTCGATGTGCCCATCGCGCTCGCCTACCTGGCTGCGGCAGGTGAGATCGTTTTTTCTCCGGAAGGAAAGCTGTTTGTTGGCGAATTGTCGCTCGACGGCATCGTGCGCCCCGTGCATGGCGTGCTGTCGATAGCTCGCTTCGCGCAACAACATGGCTTCCACGAACTATTCGTACCCGCAGACAACGCCACCGAAGCGGCGCTCGTCGATGGCATCATGGTATATCCGGTACACACCTTGCGTGAGCTGATCGATCATGTCAACGAGATCGCGGAAGCCGATGCAGAGACGGGCAAGCGTACGGTCAACAAAATAGTTCCTGCTCCCCGTACGATAGTCGATCACGCGTCGGTGCCACACGCGCCCGACATGAGTGACATTCGCGGACAAGAAAGCGCCAAGCGCGGACTCGAGATCGCGGCGGCAGGGCGGCATAATATCGTCCTCTATGGCCCGCCAGGCACCGGCAAAACCATGCTGGCACGCGCGTTTGCCGGTATTTTACCGCCACTTTCATTCGATGAAATGATCGAAGCGACTATGATC
>CAZWIY010000057.1:877-1188 GCA_964634575.1 uncultured Candidatus Saccharibacteria bacterium
CCATCATACATCGTCACATGTATCCCTCGTCGGAGGCGGTACGACACCGAGACCCGGCGAAGTGACGCTCGCGCATCGCGGTATTTTATTCCTCGACGAATTTCCCGAGTTCGAACGACGAACGATCGACGCTCTACGCGAACCGCTCGAAGACCGTGTCGTACGCGTATCGCGCGCCAAAGGCTCGATGACATTTCCTGCAGATTTTATCTTGGTAGCCGCCATGAACCCGACACGCGGACACACAACCGAAATGCCCGATATCCGTAAGGAAGAGCACTACAAAAAGAAATTGACCGGGCCCATCGTCG
>CAZWIY010000057.1:1198-5185 GCA_964634575.1 uncultured Candidatus Saccharibacteria bacterium
CACGTGCCTCACGAAAAACTTGCGACGCGCGGTACCGGCGAGCCGTCAACGCACATTCGTGCACGCGTTGAACAAGCCCGGACCATACAGACAAAACGATTCGGCGACACGCTCACCGCCAACGCACGCATGTCGGTCCGCGATATCGAAAAGCATGCCCGCCTCTCGCAAAGCGCCAGCGACCTGCTGACGCAGTCCGCAAAAACGCTCAACCTCTCGCCGCGTGCATATCACAAGATGATCAAGCTCGCTCGCACCATCGCCGATCTCGCAGCAAGCGACACGATCGAAGACACCCACATCCTCGAAGCGTTACAGTATCGCCCACGAGGGTTGTTTGGATAAAAAGGGAATGATATAGTCGGTGAGGTTATTTATGGTAACAGCTGGAAAAAATAGGTGTAGTCATGCAACGCTTAAGCGCAAGAGAGCATGCTCGTATTGTGCATGTCCTCACCTCTCACCTCAAAGCCGCGGCCACGAAGGATACCGCCCTGCTACGCAACTCATTCACTGCCGACGGCGTATTTATCGGTACCGACGATACGGAACAGTGGTCAATCAAACAACTCGTTCAGGTTCTCGAGAGTACCGAAAATGGTTGGGACATGACGACATGTATCGATCGTTCGATTTACAAAATTAGTGGAGCTGTCGACAATACCGTCGTCTTTTTCGAAGTTATCAGACATAAGAAGTACGGTATTATGCGTGGTTCGGGTGTCATCATCAAAACAGACGGGGTCGCGGACTGGAGAATTGCACAGTATGTTCTCAGCTTCTCCGTACCCAACAACGTAGTTAGTGAGACCAACATTCTTCAGCTCTTAGGAGCGTAGCCCACCACTATTAATAAAGATTTTGTTGAGCCGGTATTTCCGGTATACAAGCGAGCAATACTCTCATCAACAAAACAACGTAAAGCGGCCATCTCGGCCGCTTTTTTGTTATCTCGATCAGATGACATAAAAGGGTCGGTTTCGAAAACCAACCCTTTTGCTATTTGCTCAGCTCCTTCATCAAAGAACAAGATCGAGTCCAAGCTGTCGCATGGCAAGCAAGGCTTCGGCATTACCTCTTGCATCATCTACTGGATGGTGCGTGTGCCGCGTCTTTTTCAGGTGCCTAATGTTGCAGCGCATACTTCGCTTGAGGCCATGATACAGATCGTTGATATTGCGGGACGTATGGCCAAAGATGTTGCCTCCCGTGTATTCCCACAGGTAGTAGTTCATAAAGGCCCCAGCATCAAAGCCGTTGTTGTCCGAAAAGAACTGGGGTCGTGTGCCGGATGCATTATGGTGTTGCACCCAAGCAACGAACCTCTCCATCACTTCCTGCGGCAGGGGGAATGCGAGTGTTTCCTCGCGAGTATGCCCCGATACAGCCAGGGCCTCCGGCACCCACTGGTCTGATATGGGACGAAGTTGCCCATAGAACGTACGTTGCAGATACTCGTCGAGCACCACGGCACCAAACGAAATCATGGAATACCGAGGACAGTAGGGACCATCGGCCTCAATATCAATCACAAAGCCAGTCATTGCGTACCTCATTTGTGGTTGAAGTGTTCCCAAACATCGTCACGTGAGTGTTTGGCGTCATATACGGCGGCATATGACCAATTACAGTAGCAAAGCATATATACAAAAATGTGTCAATCCGTCCGTTTTTATTTAAAATACCTTTTCTTCTTCAACTTTTCGGGCAAGTAACTTTCTTTGTCGTATTTTTCGTAGTCTTTGCCATAATTCAGCTCTTTCATGAGTTTGGTGGGGGCATTGCGGATTTTGAGCGGTACGGGAAGGTTGCCGTATTTTTTGACGTCCTCTTGCGCGGCACGAAGGGCGTCATAGGCACTGCGGTCTTTTTTGCTCTGGGCAAGATACGCGACGCCGTGCGCGAGGTTGATCGCACATTCGGGATAGCCAATGGTCTCACATGCGCGAAAGACGGCATTAGCGACGACCAGTGCGGTCGGCTGCGCAAGGCCGATGTCTTCAGAGGCAAAGATCACCATGCGTCGCGCGATGAATTTCGGGTCTTCGCCGGCTTCAACCATACGTGCGAGATAGTACATCGCCGCATCGGGTTGGCTGGCACGCATGCTTTTGATGAACGCCGAAATGATATTATGGTGTTCTTCTTCGTGCTTGTCGTAGCGCAGGTATTTGTTCTGCAGTGTCTTGGTGAGGTGTTCTGCAGTGACTTCACCATAAAGCTTGCGTGTATTTTCAATCATAGTCAGGGCCTGTCGCGCATCGCCGTTTGCCATGCCAACGAGCCACTCTTGTGCGGCAGCGTCAAGTGACGGTTCTGCACGCACGACGATCGTGCGCATGTTTTCGTCGGGAAGTTCGTTGAGTACAAAAACTCTTGCGCGCGAAAGCAGGGCGGGTATGATCTCAAAACTCGGATTCTCGGTCGTCGCGCCGATGAGCGTAATCTCGCCCGATTCAACAAATGGCAGCAAAAAATCCTGCTGCGCTTTATTGAAACGATGGATTTCGTCGAGAAATAACACTCGTGGATGCGTGCCTGTGTCGGTATCGAGCACTTTTTTGATGTCCGCCTTTCCTGCAGACACCGCAGAAAGTTCAAACAACTGTGCATCAAGCGCCTTGGCATAGATCCGTGCAAGCGTCGTCTTTCCCACGCCCGGCGGCCCCCACAACACAAAACTGAAGCGATGCTTCTTTTCGATCGCCTCGCGCAAAGGCCCGCCCGGTCCCACCAGATGCTCCTGTCCGACAAAATCATCGAGCGTTTGCGGACGCAGTTGTGCGGCGAGTGGTTCCATACAGGAACTATACACGCTTGGCAACAAAACAAAACTTATTGACAAATAATTATATGTAGTGTATAATGTAGCTGAATGTTTGGTCAAGAATTGGATAGGAATTTTTTTGAGGCGCCCCGTAGTTTGCTCTCGTGAAGGCAATCCGAGTTCAACAGCTACGGAATCAAGCGCAGCCCGAATGGCATCGGGCTATTTTTATATCTGGGAAACTATACCCTAAAACGGATTTTTAGCGCCACGAACTTCAAAGTGCAAGTGCGGGCCGGTGGATTTACCGGTCGAGCCGACCGCGCCGATATTTTCACCTTGCGACACTTTTTCTCCTTCAGATACCAGGATCTTACTCAAGTGAGCATACAACGTCTGGGTGCCATTGGGGTGACTGACCACGATATAGTTGCCATAACCGCCATTCCAACCCCCTTCACGACTGACGATCACGACACCCGATGCCGCCGCATAGACCGGCGTACCGATCGGTGCGCCGAGGTCAACGGCATTGTAGCCATGGATGCCTTGCGTCTTTATAGAACCAGGAGCAGGGTTGGTATAATAACCGCCCGTCGCAGATTTTGAGGTATTTCCGGAAACTTTGACCGAAACAGAAGCAGATGTGGTGGTTTTTTGCGTTGTCACAGGCTTTGTTGCCACCGCCACAGGAGCCGCTTCTTCACCACCGGGGATGGTGATCGTCGTGCCGACCACTACATCGTCCCCACTTGCGAGACCGTTGTATTGTAGTATTTCCGCTTCATCACCACCGTACTGTTTGGCGATTTTTGCAATCGTGTCACCTTTGACCACGGTATGTTGTACGCCTGAAATAGGTAAGATGAGCAAGGTTTGGCCTTCATGAATAGGCACGCCGCGCTTGAGATCATTTGCCCAAACGATGGTATTGACCGACACGTTGAACATCTCGGCGATCTGGGACAATGAATCGCCTGCACGTACGATATAGACGCTGATCTCTCCCGAATCGTGTTGGTGCGTTATGCCATTTTGGTCGGGCGCATGTTCAGCTACGAGTGCGCCGTCCGTCACCATGATATCGCCGCCGCCACGCGATGGATTGGGGTCGCGGTGCTTTGCCGCACTCAAAAGCGGTGTGGTTTGAGAATTGCCCTGGTAGGTTTCCGCCACATCCGCGTCTTGCGCTTCAGCTTTGGAAAACAGGGAGGAAAGCA